>DATJFN010000022.1:0-21645 GCA_035495635.1 Steroidobacteraceae bacterium
GCGAAGCGAAGGTCGAAGAGCGCGTAAGGCAGCCGCTCGGCGAGGCGCGGGCCCGCGTGGGGATCGATCAGCGCGTCGATCGCGCGCGGCGGCAGGCCCGCGATCTGCTTGAGGCGTCCCTCCTCGCCGAGCTCGACCGCGAGGTCGAGAAAAGCGAGGTTGATCGAGCAGAGCGCGCGGCGCGTCGCGGCGTCGAGAAGGCTTTGCTCGGCCCAGTCGGCGTCGCCCGCGGGCGGCGCGAGCGCAAGAGGCTGCTGGCGATTCATGGCATTTCTCCCCGATGACGTGCCATTCCGCGCATCGCCGGCTCTGGGGCCGGCTTAGGATTCACTGGTGTGAAACTACCAGCGGCTTATACTGGCGTCAAGGCAACTCACATGCGCATCACCGACGACCGATACACCCGCGATCGCCTCAGGCTCGACCTCGCGCTGCGCCTGATCCGGCACGAGGCGCGCACGCGCACGATCCGGAGCTGGACCGGCCTCACCGACGACCGCATCCGCAAGCTCTATCGTTCTTACGTCGCCGACGGCGGGCGCCGCGATGTCCGTCGGCACCGCGGCAAGAGCCCGCGGCAGAGCGCCTTCTTCATGCGCAACGCCGGCATCCGTCGCGAGGCCGCGGGGCTCGCCACCCTCCTCTGCGTCCTCGGCCTCCTTCGGCGCGAGGCGGCCGCGGCGCCCGGTGCGGTCGAGCAGCTGCGTTTCGGCGAGACTTTTTGCGAGGCCTACGAGACTTTCTTGAGCCTGAATGAACGCCCGCAGATCTCCTTCGAGCACGCCTGCCACCTGCTCCGCTCACTCGAGAGGCAGAACGAGATCTGCCTGGACGATTGCGAGGGATGCGGGAGCCTGCTCGTCGTGATGCGTTACGCCGAGCGACCGAGAGCCTGCGAATTCTGCGCGTCGACGAGGCCCCCGGCGCGCCCCGGCCTCGCGGTAGGCGACTGCTAGAATGGCTCTTTTGCTCGCCAGGACCTGGAAGGAATGCGCCCGAACGTCTTCGCGGGGCCGCATGTCGATCGGCTCAAGCTCGCCAATGCCGACGCCGGCGACGTTGCGCGCGCCATCGCCGAGGGCAACGCCCGCCTGATTCCGGTGTGGAAGTCGCGCGCTCCCGTGCTCCGGGAGCCGACTCCTTCCGCCGTCCTGATGCCGCTCGATCATGGGCCCTTCGCCGGCATCGACCTCGACGACCTTGTGCTGCTCGGCGACTACCAGGGACTTGCGGTTTTCACGACGGAGATCGAAGCCGACAACCCGCCCGCGCTCGAGGGCGGCGCGGAGTTTGCGGACCTCCGCCTCGCGGCCGCGCTGCTGCCCCACGAGGAAGCCGGGCTCGTCGCCTACGCGCGCGCGATGATTTCCTTCCGGCACCGGCACCGCTTCTGCGGCAGCTGCGGGGCGCCGACCGCGCCGCAGAAGAACGGCCGCGTCATGGTCTGCCGGCGCGAAAGCTGCGCGACGGAATTCTTCCCGCGCGTCGATCCCGCGGTGATCGTGCTCGTGACTGACGGCGAGCGCGCGCTGCTCGGCCGCCAGCCGTCCTGGCCGGCGGGGCGCTACTCGACGATCGCCGGCTTCGTGGAGCCGGGCGAGAGCCTCGAGGACGCCGTGCGCCGCGAAGTGCTCGAGGAAACCGGCATCGAGACAGGCGCGATGACCTACCAGTCCTCGCAGCCGTGGCCGTTCCCGCGGTCACTGATGCTCGGCTTTCGCGCCGAGGCACTGTCGCAAGAGATCCGCCTCGGCGACAGCGAGCTCGAGCACGCGCGCTGGTTCCACCGCGACGAGCTGCTGGGCGGCTCGATGATGCCGTTCTCGCAGTCGATCGCGTACCGACTGATCCAGGAATGGCTGAGCCCCTGAGCATCATCCTTTCGGTCGCGACGGGCATCGCGCTCGCCGCCGCCGCGGGTTTCCGTGCCTTCGTGCCATTGCTCGCGGCGGGGATCGCGATCCACTTCGGCTACCTCGAGCCGGCGCGCGGATTCGACTGGCTCGGCGAGCCGATCGTGCTGATCGCACTCTCGGTCGCGACGCTGACGGAGATCGCCGCCTATTACGTGCCGGGCGTAGACCACGCGCTCGACCTCATCGGCGCGCCGGTCGCCGTGATCGCGGGCATCGTCGCGGCGGCGGGTGTCATGGTCGGGCTGCCGGACTGGCTGCGCTGGCTCACCGCGATCGGTGCGGGCGGTGCCGTCGCGACAGCCGGGCACGCGCTCAACGCCGTCGGCCGCGCCAAGACGGGCGCGATATCCGGTGGGATCGGGAATCCTGCGTACTCGACGGCGGAGCTCGTAGGCTCAGTCCTGCTCTCCGTGCTCGCGTTCCTGATGCCCGTCATCGCCTTGATCGCCGTCGCCGCCCTCGGGGCATTCGCGCTGCAACGCTGGCGCCGGCGCCGGGTCTGACTTTTCATGGCCCGCGCGCTCATTGCCGCCTTGTGCCTGGCGTTCCTTGCCGCACCGCCCGCGCGCGCGACGTTTTCGGCGCCCTGGGGCAAGGAAGAGGACAAGCCGCGCATCGAGCTCGAGGTCGAGGGCGTGGATGGCTCGCTGCTCGAGAACGTGCGTGCGCTCTCGAGCCTGCAGCGGATGGCCACGTCGAAGGAGCTCGATGCGGAGATGGTCGGCCGACTCGTCCAGCGGGCGCCGAGCGAGGTCGAGAGCGCGCTGAAGCCCTTCGGCTTCTACCAGCCGAAGGTCGATACCCAGCTCACGGAAGTCGAGGGCGGCTGGCACGTCCTGCTCAAGGTCGATCCGGGCACGCCGGTCATGCTGGTCGACCAGTCGGTCGAGATCCGCGGCAGCGGCAAGGACGAGCCGTTCATCCGGGAGGCGCTCGCGCGCTCGCCGCTGCGCACCAACACGCGGCTGT
This sequence comes from Steroidobacteraceae bacterium, assembly GCA_035495635.1. Classification (GTDB taxonomy): domain Bacteria; phylum Pseudomonadota; class Gammaproteobacteria; order Steroidobacterales; family Steroidobacteraceae; genus SCUD01. The sequence continues at coordinate 2,886 of DATJFN010000022.1, forward strand.
CCCATGCCGCCTATGACCAGCTGAAGGGCGAGCTGCTGCGCGCGACGCTCGGCAACGGTTACCTGGACGCCACGTTCACGACGTCCGAGCTGCTCGTCGATCCCGCCGCGCACACGGCGCGTGCTCGCATCGTGCTCGAGACCGGCGAGCGCTACCGGTTCGGGCCGACCTCGATCGAGCAGAGCGTCGTGCGCGGGACTCTCGTCCGGCGCTACCTGCGCTACAAGGAAGGCGACTGGTACAGCGCCGAGTCGCTCCTGCGCACGCAGTTCGCGCTCGACGACTCGGAATACTTCTCGCTCAGCGAGGTGCTGCCGGGCGAGCGCGACCAAGCGAAGCGGATCGTGCCGATCAGCATCACCTCCGAGCCGAACCGCCGGCACCTCTACACGATCGCCGTCGGCTACGGCACGGACACCGGCGCGCGCGGCACGATCGGCTGGGAGGACCGTCGCGTCAACGACCGCGGCCACCGCCTGCGCGCGCAGGTGCGCGCGTCCGACGTCGAGGACTCGGTCGGGCTCATCTACGCGATTCCGTGGAAGGACCCCGCGCTCGAGAAGCTCTCATTCGAGCTGAAGGGCTTCACCGAGCAGAGCGCGGACGTCGAGACGAACGGCGGCACCTTCACCGTCGGGCTCACGCAGGTGCGCGGGCGCTGGCAGCGCGTGCTGTCCGCGACACTCGACGTCACCTCGGACAAGGTGACGACGCAGTCGGGAACCTCGACGCTCGTGGACGAGAGCCAGAGCCGGCTCATCGTGCCGGGCATCACCTTCGCACGCCTGCCGCCGGACTTCCTGGGAACGAATGCCATGCCGACCGGCTTCCGCGTCGAGGTTCTCGCCTCGACGGAGCAGCTCGGGTCCGACACGAACTTCACGCGCGTCGACGTCACCGATGACCACCTCTTCAGGCTCAACGACAAGTGGGGCATCTACGTGCGTGGCGAGCTCGGCGCGAGCGCGGTGGGCGATTTCCAGGAGCTGCCCGCCTCGTACCGCTTCTTCGCCGGCGGCGACCAGAGCGTGCGCGGCTACGGCTACGAGGAGCTCTCGCCGGTCGACGAGAACGGCAACAAGGTGGGCGGACGCCACCTCCTGACGGCCACGGTCGAGCTGCAGCGAAGCCTGCCGAAGAACTTCGTCGCCGCAGTCTTCATGGACGGCGGCAACGCTTTCAACACCTTTGGAGATCCGCTCGAGTACTCAGTCGGCGTTGGCCTCCGCTACCGCCTCCCCTTCCTCAGCGTCGGAATCGACGTCGCGCAGTCCGTCTCCGAGCCCGACCGCAGTCCGCGGTTTCACATCAACTTCACGCCGGAGTTCTGAGATGGCCCGGCCGCCGCGAAGATGGGTTCGATGGCTGCTCGCGGGATTCGCGGCGGCATTCGTCGCGATCGCCCTCGGTCTTACCTGGCTCGTCACCACCGAGGCCGGTCTGCGTCGCGCCGTTGCGCTCGTCGAGAGGGTCGGCCCGGTCACGATCCACGTCGAGGGCGCGAGCGGACGGCTCATCGGGCCGCTCCGCATCCAATCCGTCGCGATCGAACATCCGCGTGCGAGCATCCGCGTCACCGGCCTCGAGGCGGACTACGAGCCGCTCGAGATTCTCGCCGGCCGCATCACCGCCGATGGCGCGCACGTCTCGGAGGCGAGCGTGGCGCTGCATCCGCCCACTGGTCCGCCGAAGCCGCCGTCCTTCATGCCGGGCTGGCTCTCGGTCGTCGTGCACGACGTCGCCGTTTCCCGCTTCAGGCTCGTATCGCCCACGGGCACCGAGGTGCGTTTCGAGGACATCCGCGGCTCCGCGACGATCTCGAGGTCGCGCATCGACTTCGACGGCGTGCACGTGAAGTCGCCGGGCTGGGCCGTCGCCGGCGCAAGCGGCTCGCTGTTCGCTCGCGATCCGATCGGGCTCGACGTCAACACCGCCTGGTCGGTCTCGGACCAGAGCCGCGTCGCGGGCATCGCGCATGCCGTCGGCGACCTCCACCGGTTGCTCGTCGAATCGCGCGTGATGAAACCCGGAACTGGCCGCGTGACGGCGGAAGTGCTGGACCTCAGCGGCAACCTGCACTGGCAGGGCAAGGCGGAGATCGATGCGCTCGACCTCGCGCAGTGGATGGCGGAGCCGCCGGTCGGCCCGGTTTCCGCCTCGCTCGCGATCGAGGGTGACAAGGCTCGTTACTCGGCGACTGGAACCGTGCGCGGGCGCGGTCTGCCGGAAACCGGCGTGAACCTCGATGGCCGCGCGCGCTACGCCAACCAGGTCGTGACCCTCGACGCGCTCACGCTCGAGTCCGGCCCCGGCCGCATCGTGCATGCGCACGGGACGCTCGCCGTCGCCGACGAGCCCGCCTACGACGTCGCGGCGCGCTGGACGAATTTCCGCTGGCCGCTCGTCGGCGATGCGCTCATCGAATCAGCGCAAGGCGAACTGACCGCACAGGGCTGGACCGAGTTCGACTACCGGGTGAACGGCGATTTCGCCCCGGCCGCCGGGCCTCCGATCTCCGGCAGCGCGGCCGGCCGCTTCGCCACCGAAGCGATCTCGGTCGACCAGTCCGATCTCGGGATCCTCGGCGGGCGCGTTGCCCTCAAGGGATCGCTGGGGCGCGGCGACGCCGCGCCCTGGTCCGTGTCGGGGCACGCAGCGGGCATCAACCCGGCGAAGCTCCGCCCGGAACTGCCCGGCCGGCTCGCGTTCGACTTCGCCGCCGGCGGCACGGGATTCGGACAGAACGCGCCGTGGCACGCCAGCATCAACAAGCTCTCGGGCCCGTTCCGCGGGCAGCCGGCCAGCGGCCAGGGCGGCGTCCGAAGCGGCGGGGGCCAGTTCGAATTCCAGGACGTCACGCTGGCGCTCGGGCCTTCGCGGCTGCAGGCGGACGGCGTCCTCGGCCACGACGCGGAGCTCGATGCGCGCGTCGTGTCGGATGATCTTTCCGCGGTGCTGCCCGAGCTCGGCGGCCACGTGGATGCGACCGTCGCGGTACGTGAACAGACGGTCGCGATTGCTTTCACCGGCCATGATCTCGCCTACGGCTCGCACCGCGCGGTCGTCCTCTCGGCCGATGCCCACATCGACCGCGAGGGCAAGCAACACTCCTGGCTGCGCCTGCGCTCGAGCGGCATCACCGTGGCGGGATTCCCGATCACGGACACGCGGCTTTCGCTCGATGGCCTGACGCAGCAGCACACGCTGGACTTCCGTGTCGGCATCGGCCAGGACTCCGTCTCGCTCCGCGGCCGCGGGTCGCTCGTCGACGGGCGCTACTCGCTCGACCTCGACCGCATCGAAGCCAACGGGCCGCGGCTCGTCCCCTGGCGGCTGCAGGCGGCGAGCCGCGTCACGGTCGCCGCCACCGACGCGGCGCTGACTCCGATGTGCATCGCGTATGAGGCGCGGCGGATCTGCCTGGAAGGCCGCTGGAAGTCGGGCGGCGAATGGTCGGCCCAGGCGACGACCGAGGCGTTTCCGCTCGAGGCGCTCGCGACGCAGCGCCTGGGCGCGCCCCGCTATCGCGGGCTGTTGGTCATCGACGCAAAGGCGTCCGCGAAGGCCGGCCAGCCCTGGGTCGCGGACGTGCGCGCCGAGATTCGCGACGGCGCACTCGACTACAAATCGGCGAGCGGCGCCGACCGCACCGTGTCGCTCGGCCTCACGAGGGTCACGCTCGTCTCCGATGCCGGGCGGCACCGCGTTGATCTCCGCGTCAGCGATGCCGCCGACCTCGCCCTCGCCGTCGAGCTGGAGGCGGCGCGGCTGCCGGACAAGGATTTCGGTAACTTGCCCGTCACCGGGAGCGTCCACGGCAAGACGCGCCAACTGGCGCTGCTGCCCCTGCTCGTTGACACGATCGACAACGCCTCGGGCGAGCTCGCGCTCGATTTCAGCGTCGGAGGCCAGGTCGCGGCGCCGGTGCTTCAAGGCGAGGCGAAACTCAGCCAGGGCGCGCTCGACTTCTACCAGACGAACCTGCGGCTTCGTGACCTCGACGCGACGGTGCGCCTGGAGGAGACCTCGCTCGCGCTCGATGCGAAGGGCAAGGCGGGCGACGGCACGCTCGCGGTCGACGGAAGGCTCGGCTGGAAGGACCGCAAGCTGGCCGGAACGCTCAACGTGTCCGGCGATCGCCTCCTCGTCGCGAACGTTCCCGAGGCGCGCATCTTCGCGTCGCCCGACCTCAAGTTCAGGCTGCAGGACCACGCGATCAGCGTCGATGGCGATGTCGTGATTCCGGAAGCGCGCATCGTGCCGGCTGACACCGCCAACGCCGTGCTGCCGTCCTCCGACGAGCGCATTGTGGTGCCCGAGGCCGTCGCGGGACAAGGCACGCCGTTCCAGGTCACGACCGACGTCCGCCTCTCGCTCGGCGACAAGGTGCAGGTCAAGGCCTATGGATTGTCCGCGACGGTGACGGGCGCGGTCCGCACCCGCTCCTCGCCGCGCGAGAGCACGACCGGCTCCGGCGAGCTCGAGGTCAAGGAAGGCGAATACAAGGCTTACGGCCGCGAGCTCGAGGTCGAGCGCGGTCGCCTCGTCTTCACGGGCGGCCCGGTGACGGACCCTGGCGTCGACCTTCGCGCCTCGCGCGAGCTGCCCGGCTATAAGGTCGGCGTCATCGCGCGCGGTCCGCTCCGGAAGCCGCAGCTCACGCTGTTTTCGGAGCCGAGCCTGCCGCAGGCGCAGATCGCCTCCATGCTGATTGTCGGCCGTTCCAGCATCCAGGGCGATCCCGGTGCGGAGAACTCCGACCTCAGCACGACCGAACAGGGCGGCGCCTTCCTCGCGGGCCAGTTCGGCAAGTACGTCGGCCTCGACGACGTCGGCGTCACCCAGGACGCCGACACCGGCGCCGAGCTCGTGCTCGGCAAATACCTGTCGCCGCGGCTGTATGTCAGTTACGGTATCTCGCTGGCGGAGGAGATCAACACGCTGAAGCTGCGCTATACCATTGGCGACCGCTGGACGCTGTCCGCCGAGTCGGGCCTCGAGCAGGCTTTCGACGTCGAGTATCGGATCGAGGACTAACGCGCACGAATCCCGAGGGAGCACAAGCCATGAACAACAAAGTCGTCACCATCCTTGCCATCGTGCTGATCGCGCTCGGCGCCTTCGGGCTCGCGCGCGGCAAGCTCGACTACACGGACAAGCACGAGACCCAGGTCGGCAATATCGAGCTGTCGGTCAAGGAGAAGGACTCGGTCGCGATTCCCCAGTGGGTGTCGGTGGGGGCCATCGCCGTCGGCGCGGTGCTGCTCGTCTTCGGCCGGCGGAAGTAGCGTCGCCGCATGATCAAAGTCCTCGTCGCGGCCGCAGCCATCGTCCTGCCGCTCCGCTTCGAAGACGGCAACGTGCTCGTCGACGGGTCGATCGACGGCAAGCCCGTCCATCTCATCGTCGACACGGGCGGGAAGGGCAGCCTGCAGCTCACGACCGCAGCCGCGGCGCGGGTCGGCGTGAAGACGGACGAATCTCTCGTGTCGCGGACCGACGCGCTCGGCAACAGCTATGCCGGTCCCGGCTTCGCGGTCGGTGAGCTCGAGATTGCGGGGAACCGGTTCAGGAACCTGCCTGGCTTCGTGCGCGGCGAAGCCGCGAGCGGCGTGACGGGCCCCCTGCCCGCCGACGGCATGCTCGGGATCGAATTCCTGCGGAGCTACGTCGCCCGCTTCGACTACGCCGCCCGGACGTTGACCCTGTACGCGGAAGACGATCGCGCGGACGCCGGCAGGGCCTGCTCGGGCAGCCCGGTCACGATTTTCAGCCACCCGCTCCGGCTCTGGCTTTCCGCCATCCAGACGGATCACGGCCTCTTCCGCGCGATCTTCGACAGCGGCGCGACATACAGCATGATCTCGTCGGCGACCGCCGCCGCAGCGAAGCTGCCGCTCCAGGATGACCTCTACCACACCGCCCGGCTCAACCTGGGCACGCGCGAAGTCGGTCCGCTCGACTTTTTGAGCATTGAGCTGAACCTGCCCGGGGCCGATGCGGTGCTCGGCTACAATTTCTTCGAGAACCACGTCGTCTGCTTCGACGGCCCCCGCGGGACTGTCACGATCGTGAGCTAGGCCATGCTGGAGATGCGCGCGAACTGCGAGAGCTGCGGCCGCGGCCTGCCGGCCGATTCGCCCGGCGCGATGATCTGTTCCTATGAGTGCACATTCTGCTCGGCCTGCGCGGACGGAAAGCTCGACGGCCGATGCCCGAACTGCGGCGGCGTGCTGGAGCGGCGTCCCACGCGATTGCCGAAGAAGGCACCGTGACGACTCCCAGCTTGCCGCGCGCCGCGGACGTGATCGTGGGCGGTGGATTCGCCGCGGCGGCGCTCGACATCGTCAATGCGATGGTGTTCTGGAATCTCTACGCCGGCACGAAACCCGCGACGATCCTCCAGTCCATCGCGGCGGGAATCGAGGGCAAGGAGGCGTTCTCGGGCGGGGCGGCCAGCGCGGCACTCGGACTCTTGCTGCACTTCTTCATGATGTGCGCGATGGCGGCGCTTTATTGGCTCGCCTGCCGGCGCTGGCCCTCGATGCTCGCGCGCCCCGCCGCCGCGGGCATCGCCTACGGACTCCTCACCTGGGCCGCGATGAATTACGTCGTGGTGCCGCTTTCGAATACGTCATCCCCGCCCTTTATCCCGTCCTGGTTCATCGACGGGATCCTCGCGCACGTCCTCGTGGTCGGACTGCTCTTCGCTTACGTCGCCCGCTGGTCCTCCCGCCGTTCCGGCTGACGTCCCGTATTTTTTGGCTTGCCGTTCATCGGGGCCTTATCCTAGGCCGCGCCGGCAGGCCGAAAGTTCGGGAGTCACACATGAACGAGAGCACCGGGAAACTCATCCTTCGCCTCGCGCTGGGACTTATGCTTCTCATGCATGGCATCCACAAGCTGACGGGCGGGATCGGCTACCTCGACGGCATGCTGGCCAACGCGGGGCTGCCCGCCTTCCTCAAGTACGGGGTCTACATCGGGGAGGTCATTGCACCGCTTGCGCTCATCGCCGGCTACTACGCGCGCGTCGGGGCCTGGGTCGTCGCCGTCAACATGCTGTTCGCGATCGCGCTCGTGGGCGCGCATGACATGTTCGCCCTGAACCCGAAGACCGGCGGCATGGCGCTCGAGCTCGAATATTTCTACCTCTTCTCGGCGATCGCGCTCGCGCTGATCGGGCCGGGACGCTACGCCGTCAACCAGAAATGAGGGAGCGCCACGGGTCCAGCCGGACGGGCTGGCTGCGGGCCGCCGTCCTCGGCGCCAACGACGGGATCGTCTCGACCGCGAGCCTCGTGATCGGCGTCGCCGCCGCCGGCGCGGACCGCGGCGCGGTCCTGACGGCGGGCGTCGCGGGCCTTGTCGCGGGCGCGATGTCGATGGCGGCCGGCGAGTACGTCTCGGTGAGCTCCCAGGCCGACACCGAGCACTCCGACCTCGCGCGCGAGCGCCGCGAGCTCGAGGAGGAACCGGAAGCCGAGCACCGCGAGCTCACCGCAATCTACGTCGGGCGCGGCCTCGACCCGCAGCTCGCATCGGAAGTCGCCCGGCAGCTCGCCGAGAAGGATGCCCTCGCCGCGCACGCGCGCGACGAGCTCGGCATCTCCGAGGCATTGCGCGCTCGGCCGATCCAGGCAGCGCTCGCCTCGGCCGCCGCGTTCGCCGCCGGCGCGACGCTGCCGCTCGTGGCCGCCGTCTTCGCGTCGCCGGAGGCCGCGAAGACGGCGATCGCCACCCTCTCGCTCGCCTTCCTTGCGATCCTCGGCGCGATTGCCGCCCGCGTCGGCCATGCGAACGTCGTCAAGGGCGCGCTCCGCGTGACTTTCTGGGGGGCGATCGCGATGGCAATCACCGCCGCGATCGGCCGCGCCTTCGGCGTCGCCGCTTGAGCCGCGCGCCGTGGCCGGTCATGCGCTCGACAACCCGGTCTGGCATTCGCTGACGACCCAGCACGCAGGGCTCGCGATCACCGCCGATGGCGCCGCCCGCTATCCCGCCGCCATCGTGCCATTCGCCGGCATCGGCGAGCCCTCGCCGCGGGCCGCCAACCAGCTGACGAGTCTCGTCGACGACGCGGAGGCCGTCTTCGTCGTCGGCGTCGCGCCGGAGCCCCCGCCCGGCTGGACGCTGGAGCCAAAGAAGCCGGTGCTGCAGATGGTCTGCGACCAGCGCGCCGCCGAGGTTCCAGGCCCGGCCGTCACCGCGATGGGGGCCGCGCAGGTGCCGGACATGGTCGCGCTCACTGACCTCGTGTTCCCGGGCTTCTTCCGGCCACGCACGCTCGAGATGGGAAGCTACTACGGCATCTACGACGGCGCGAGGCTCGCCGCAATGGCCGGCGAGCGCATGCGCCTCGACGGCTACCAGGAGCTGTCCGCGGTCTGCACGCACCCGGACTACACGGGGCGCGGCTATGCGCAGCGCCTGCTGGGCCTGCTCGTCAACTCCGCGTTCGATCGCGGCTTCACGCCGTTCCTGCACGTGTACGCGGACAACGTGCGTGCGATCGGAGTCTACCGGAAGTTGGCCTTCGGCGACCGCACTGTGCTGCCTTTCTGGTCGCTGCACCAATGACCGTGGTCGAGACCGAACGTCTGGCGCTCCGCGCGTTCACGGCGGACGACGCGGACTTCGTGCTGCGGATCGTCAACGAGCCTTCGTTCCTGCGCTACATCGGGGACCGCGGCGTGCGAAACCTCGACGACGCGCGCAAGTACATCGCCGACGGTCCCGTCGCCGGGTACGCGCGCGACGGCCACGGGCTCATGCGTGTCGACCGGAAGTCCGACGGCGCATCGCTCGGCATGTGCGGCCTTCTGAAGCGCGAGGCGCTCCCGGAGCCGGACATCGGCTTTTCGTTTTTCCCCGAATACTGGTCGCAGGGCTATGCGCTCGAGTCCGCGCGGGCGGTCCTGGGCCACGCCCGCGGGACCCTCGGCATCGGCCGCATCCTCGCGATCACGACCCGCGACAACGCTTCCTCCATGAGGCTGCTCGACAAGCTGGGCTTCCGGTTCGAGCGCATGATTGCGTTCGGCAACGAGGAACTCCGCCTGTTCGCCTCCGACCCATGAACGTGAAGCGCTGCGCCTGGGCAAGCTCGCCCGCGATGTTCGAGTACCACGATCGCGAGTGGGGCGTGCCCGTGCACGACGACATCGTGCTGTTCGAGTTCATGACGCTCGAGGGCGCGCAGGCTGGCCTCAGCTGGGACACGATCCTCAGGAAGCGCGAATCCTACCGGCGCGCGTTCGCGGGCTTCGATCCGGCGAGGGTCGCGCGCTTCACGGCGGCGCGGCGTGCGCGGCTCATGAAGGACGCCGGAATCGTGCGGAACCGGCTGAAGATCGACAGCGCGGTGACGAATGCCCGGGCTTTCCTGGAAATCCAGCGCGAGTTCGGCAGCTTCGACCGATTCCTCTGGGACTTCGCGGGCGGCAAGCCGGTCAAGCGCCGCGCGCGCGCCGGCGCGCTCCCCGCGCGCACCGAGCTCTCCGACGCGCTCAGTAAGGAGCTGAAGCGCCGTGGATTCCGCTTCGTCGGGACCACGATCATCTACGCTTTCCTGCAGGCAGTCGGCGTCGTCGACGACCACGACCCGCGCTGCTTCCGGTACTGAGATGCTCTTCCTCGACCGCCGCGACGTCGCGGAGCTCCTTCCGATGGATGCCTGCATCGAGGCCGTCGCGGTCGCCTTCGCGAGCCATGCGCGTGGCGAGCTGCCCGCCGCGCCCGGGGTGCTGGCCACGCATGCAGGCAGCGGCGGCTTTCACGTGAAGGCCGCCGCCATCGGCGGCGTGCGTGGATACTACGCCGCCAAGATCAACGCGAATTTCCCGGGGAACCCGGCGCAACACGGGCTGCCGGCGATCCAGGGCCTGGTCGCGCTCTTCGGCATCGATGACGGCCGGCCGCTCGCCCTTCTCGACTCGATCGAGCTCACGATCCTGCGCACCGCAGCGGCCAGCGCGATCGCCGCCCGCCACCTCGCGCGGGCGGACGCGACCAATCTCTTCGTCTGCGGCTGCGGCACGCAGGGCCGCGCGCACCTGCTGGCGCTCTCACTCGTGCGGCCGCTCTCGCGCGTGCTCGCCTACGACCGGGACGCCGCCGCCGCGCGCCGCTTTGCGAGCGATATGCGCGCCGTTTGCGGCTTCGAGATCGAGCCGGTTGCCGACGTCGCCGGCAGCCTGCCGCGCTGCGATATGGCCGTGACCTGCACGCCGGCGCGCGAGGCGCTCGTCAGGGCGACCGACGTACGGCCCGGGCAATTCATCGCTGCGATCGGCGCGGACAGCGAAGGCAAGCAGGAGCTCGCCCCGCAGGTGCTCGCAATGGCGCGGGTCGTCGTAGACGTCGCGACTCAGGCTTCGCACATGGGCGAGCTGCAGCACGCAATCGCCGCCGGGCTCATGTCGGTCGCAGACCTGCATGCGGAGCTCGGCGAGGTCGTCGCTGGATTGAAGTCTGGCCGGACTTCCGACGAAGAGATCTTCGTGTTCGACAGCACGGGCACGGCACTGCAGGACGTCGCCGCCGCTGCCGTCGTCTTCGAGCGCGCGCGCGCTGCCCGCCGCGGCCGCGAGCTCTCGCTCGCCGGGGAGGCGGCGTGAACCTCCTCGACCCGCAGGTCCTCGCATTTGCGCTGGTCGCGGCGGCCGTGACGATCACGCCCGGCGCGGACACGCTCCTCGTCGTGCGCAATGCCCTGCGAGGCGGCCGCCGCGACGGGATCGTGACCGCCGTCGGAATCGGCTGCGGGCTTTACTTCCACGCCCTGCTCTCCGCGATCGGCGTCTCCGCGATCCTCGCCCACTCAGCGCAGGCGTTCCTGGCGCTCAGGATCGCGGGAGCGCTTTATCTGGCGTGGCTCGGCTTCCAGTCGCTGCGGGCCGGCATCCGCGGTGCGTCCCCAGCCGCCATTCCCGACGAGCGACCGGCCGCCGTGACGCTGGCCCGCTGCTTCCGCGAGGGACTCCTGACGAACCTGCTCAACCCGAAGGTGATCGTCTTCTACCTTGCGCTGCTGCCGCAGTTCCTTTCGCCCCGCGACCCGGTACTCGCAAAGTCGCTCCTCCTCGCCGTCATCCACTTTGCCGAAGGTCTCGTATGGCTGTCGGTCGTCGCCTGGGCCGTCGACCGCTCGAGGCAGTTCTTCCTGCGGCCCGTGCTGCGGCGGTGGATGGACTCGCTCTGCGGCACCATTCTCATCGCCCTCGGCGCGAAGCTCGCGCTCGAGCAGTCATGAGCCCGCGCATCACGCAGCTTGCTCTCGTCGTCCGCGACTACGACGAGGCCATCCGTTTCTACTCGGAGTCGCTCGGATTCAAGGTCCTCGAGGACAGCGCGCTCGGCAACGGCAAGCGCTGGGTGCGCGTCGCGCCGCCGGGCGGCGTCGGCGCCGCGCTCCTCCTGGCGCGCGCCGCGACGCCGGAGCAGGAGCGCGCGATCGGAAACCAGGCCGGAGGGCGCGTGTTCCTGTTCCTCGAGACGTCCGACTTCGAGCGCGATTACACGCGCATGCGCGCACACGGCGTGCGTTTCACGGAAGAGCCGCGCCACGAGGAATATGGGACCATCGCCGTGTTCCTCGACCTCTACGGAAACAAGTGGGACCTGATCGGGAGGAAGCGCGCATGAGGATGCCGGTGCTCTTCGTCGGCCACGGCAACCCGATGAATGCGATCCGCGGCAACCGGTATCGCTCCGCCTGGGAGGAGCTCGGGCAGCGCCTTCCGCGGCCGAGCGCGATCCTCTGCGTCTCCGCCCACTGGGAAACGCGCGACGCCTACGTGACGGCGACGGAAACGCCCGAGACGATTCACGACTTCTACGGATTCCCGAAGGCGCTGTTCGACGTGCGCTATCCGGCGCCCGGCAGCCCGGCGCTCGCGCGGCGCGTCGCCGGGCTGGTGACGAGCGAGCACGTGCGGCTCGACCCGGGCCGTGGCCTCGACCATGGCGCATGGAGCGTCCTCGTCGCCATGTACCCGGACGCCGACGTTCCGGTCGTCCAGCTCAGCATCGACACGAGCCAGCCCGGCCAGCATCACTACGCGCTGGCGCGCCAGCTCGCGCCGCTGCGCGACGAGGGCGTGCTCGTCATGGGCAGCGGCAACATCGTGCACAACCTCCGGCTCTTCGACTTCCGCGACCCGACGCCACGCGAATGGGCGATCAACGCGGACGACGAGATCCGCGCTCACATCATCGCGCGCGACCACGCCGCTCTCATGGCGTATCCGGCGCGTGAGGACGCCCGCCTGCCCGTTCCGACCCCCGAGCACTACCTGCCGCTGCTGTACGCGATTGCACTGCAACAAGACGGCGAAACGCCCCGGTTGTTCAATGCCGAGGTACAGGGCTCGGTCTCGATGACCTCCGTGCTGATCGGCGGCCCCCCGCAGGCGTAAGATCCGCGCGATGGGAAGGGCCGGCGTCCGGCCATCCGACTTGGGGGGAACCATGAACAAGAAGTTTCTCGTTGCCTGGCTCGTGCTGTTCATCCTCTATTTCGCCTTCGGCTTCGTCGTGCACGGCGTCCTGCTGCACGACGACTACATGGCGACGAGCGTCATGAGGCCAGAGGACCAGCAGCAGCAGCTGATGGTCTGGATGATCGTTGCCCACGTCATGCTCGCGGGCGCATTCACGTGGATCTACGCGCGCGGCGTCGAGAACAAGCCCTGGCTCGGCCAGGGATTGCGCTTCGGCCTCGCGGTGGCGTTCCTGGCGGTGATCCCGCTGTACCTTATCTATTACGTCGTGCAGCCGCTGCCGTCGAGCCTCGTGGTGAAGCAGATCGTGTTCGACACCATCGCCACGCTGATCCTCGGCTCGGTCGTGGCATACCTGTATCGCGGCCAGGGCAGGTGACGGGCTACTCGGGCACGCCGTTCGCCGCCAGGCTCGGCATCATGCTGGTCCTGCGTCGTGACCGGCGGTAAGTGGGTTGACGTCGGCGCGAGCGAGGAGCTCGCGCGCAAGGACGTGCAGGAAGTGACGGTCGGTGCGCGCAGGATCGCGCTGACGCACCGCGACGGCGAATTCGGCGCGATCTCCGGCGTGTGCAACCACGTCGGCGGCCCGCTGGGCCGCGGCCACCTCGAGGGCGACTTCGTCACCTGCCCGTGGCACTTCTACAAGTTCCACTGGAAGACCGGCGAGGGCGAGCCCGGCTACGAGGCCGACCGCGTTCCCTCGTACTCGGTGAAGGTCGAGAACGGGCGCGTGCTCGTCTCCGAGAGCGCCGCTACGAAGCGCGGCCACCTGCCGAAGGAGAAGCATCCCCTCGCCCGCGACCCGAAGCGCGAGCCCGGGCCGATCCGCATCCTCGGCATCTCGACGACGTCGATGACGAAGCGATACCCGCGCTACAGCACTTCGGAGGACCTGCTGCTGTACGCGCTCGCGAATGCGCGCGAGAGCGGCGACTGCGACTGCGAGACGCAGCTCATCAAGGTCCGGGACCTGTCGTTCCGCGCCTGCGAAGGCTTCTACTCGAAGTCCGCGCGCGCCTGCACCTGGCCCTGCTCGATCACCGAGATGGATTCGAAGGACCAGATGGAGCAGGTGTACGAGGGCGTCGTGCACTGGGCGGACGTCATCGTCATCGCGACGCCGATCCGCTGGGGCGGCGCGAGCAGCCTCTACTACAAGATGGTTGAGCGCATGAACTGCATCCAGAACCAGGAGGTGGTCGCGAACCGGCACCTCCTGCGCAACAAGGTCGTGTCGCTGATCGTCACCGGCGGCCAGGACAACGTGCAGGCCGTCGTCGGCCAGGTACTGACGTTCTTCGCCGAGCTCGGCTGCCAGTTCCCGCAGTTTCCCTTCATCGCGCACTCGCGCGGCTGGAGCGCGGAGGACATGGAGAACAACGAGCAGTACGTGCACGACTCGAAGTTCCTCCACGACGGCGCCGCGGCGCTGATACGCCGCTCCGCCGACATGGCCCGCGTCATGATCGAAAGCTCGCTCGGCCGGGACGCCCTGGTCCGCGGCGGGCGCAAGGGAAGTTCACTCGAAACGCTAGGGAGACGCCCATGAGCTTCATCGCCCTGCTTTGGCTGCCGATCGTCGCCGCCGCGGTGATCGTCTTCGTCGCGAGCTCGATCATCCACATGGGACCGTTCTGGCACCGCGGCGAGTGCCCGGCGCTGCCGGACCAGGACCGCATCCAGGACGCCCTGCGGCCGTTCAATTTCGCTCCCGGCGAGTACATGCTGCCGCGCGCGAAGGACATGAAGTCGATGCAGGATCCGGCGTTCGTCGAAAAGCTGAAGCGCGGGCCGGTCATGCTGATGACCGTCATTCCGAGCGGGCCGATGTCGATGTCGAAACACCTCGTGCAGTGGTTCATCTACACGGTCGTTGTCTCCGTGTTTACCGCCTACCTCGCGCATGCGACGCTCGCGCCGGACGCGACTTACCTGCAGGTGTTCCGCGTCGCGGGCACGACCGCGTTCCTCACATACGCGGTCGGCCTGTGGCAGCAATCAATCTGGTACAGCCGGCCGTGGTCGACCACGCTGAAGCACACGCTGGACGGGCTGATTTACGGTTGCTTGACCGGCGGCACGTTTGGCTGGCTCTGGCACATGGCGTGAGCCTCGAATTCAACTGGGCTGCGAAGTCTGACTACGTCCGCATCGAGGTCAGTGGGGACTTTTCGCTGGAGGCGATCCTCCCCATGTGCGATCGCTTCTTCGAAGTCACGGCCGGCGCGGGCCAGGAGGCGTTGCTCGTGGACGCGAGGTCGGTGACCGGGCGGGAACCCACGATGGCCGAGCGATACCAGTGGGCAGTACGGGTCGCCGCCGCGCAGGCCCGTCACCAGCCGAGGATTCGGGTTGCGCTGCTGGGGCACGAGCCGCTGATACACCCGGAGCGATTTGGAGAGATCGTGGTCACCAATCGCGGCGGCACGATCCGCACGTTCACTGAAGAGGCCGCGGCGCTCGAATGGCTGCTCGGGAAGGCGCCAGGCGCATGAAGATCTTCCGCATGCGAACCGAGGTCCTTGTCCATACGGCGTATGTCGAGATCGCCTGCTACGGCCGGTATTCGCAGTCGGAATCGTGGCGCATCAGCGAGGAAGGCTTCCGCCAGGCGGCCCTCGCTAACCGGACGGCGCTCCTCCTCGACGTGCGCGGGGTGAACGGCCGTGTCCCGAGCATCTTCGAGCGCTTCGACTTCGGAGTACGCGCCGCTGAGCATTACCGGGCGTCAGAGCCGCGCATCCGGCTCGCCGTGCTCGGGCAGGAGCCTATGATCCACCCGGAGCGCTTCGGCGAGCTGGTCGCGAGGAATCGCGGAGCCGATGCGCGGGTATTCACCGACGAGGCTGCGGCCCGGGAATGGGCGCAAGGTCGCGCTCGCGAGGCCTGATTTTGCAATGCCACATGGGCCGATCGGTCCCTGCCGGTCGCCGGATACGCTAGACTCGATCAGTCACCGCCGGGGATAGGGATGAAGTGCCTTTATTACGTCGCGCCCGAGCTCGACAGTACCTCTCGAATTGCTGATGACCTGCACGACGTAGGACTGGACGACTTCTTCGTCCACGTGATCGCGAAGGACGAGTCCGGCCTCAAGAAGAGGCACATCCACGCCGGCAACTACCTCGAGACGCTCGATTTCATCCGCGAGGGTTTCCTCGGCGCGGCGATCGGGCTCTTCGCCGGCGTCGTCGGCTGCATCCTGCTCGACCAGTTCGGCCCCTTCAGGAACATTCCCTGGTTCGTGTACGTCGCGCTGTGCGGCGTCGCGACGCTGTTCGGGGCCTGGGAAGGCGGCCTCATCGGAGTCGAGAAGGAAAACAAGAAGCTCGAGCGCTTCCACGACGACATCGAGGCCGGCAGGTTCCTCATATTGATCTACGCGCGCCGGGACCAGGAGTCGGTCGTCCGGCACATGATGAGCAAGCGGCATCCGGAGGCCGAGTTCGCAGGCCTCGACAGCCACTTCGTCAACCCGTTCACGAGCGTACGGCGGCGACGGACAACAGGCGATCGGGTGCGCGCTTAACAAGGGGGCTTCCCGATGGCGATTGCCGTAGTACTCGTCCTCCTCGTCATCGGCTCCCTGATATTCCATTTCGCGAGCCCATGGTGGTTCACGCCGATCGCGTCGAACTGGTCCACCATGGAAGACACCGTGGTGCTGACGTTCTGGGTCACGGGCATCGTCTTCGTCGCCGTGAACCTCTTCCTGGCCTGGGTCGTGTGGAAGTACCGGCACCACAACAAGCAGAAGGCCGTCTACGACCCGGAGAACAAGAAGCTCGAGTGGTGGTTGACGATCGTGACCTCCATCGGCGTCGCCGCGATGCTCGCGCCCGGTCTCTTCGTCTGGGGCAAGTTCGTCAACGTCCCGGACGACGCGGCGATCGTCGAGGCCGTCGGTCAGCAGTGGCACTGGTCCTACCGTTTCCCCGGCGCGGACGGCGCGCTCGGGCACAGCGACGCCTCGCTCGTCTCGCCCGATAATCCGTTCGGCGTCGACCCGGAGGACCCGAGCGGACGCGACGACGTGCTCGTCGCCTCGCCCGAGCTGCACCTGCCCGTCGACCAGCCGGTCAAGCTGCTGCTGCGCTCGAAGGACGTGCTCCACAACTTCACCGTCACGCAATTCCGCGTGAAGATGGACCTCGTCCCCGGAATGATCACGCACATGTGGCTCACGCCGACGGTGCCGGGCTCGTACGAGGTCCTCTGCGAGGAGCTCTGCGGCGTCGGACACTTCGCGATGCGCGGGCGAGTCGTCGTCACGCCGCGCGCGGAGTTCGACACCTGGCTCGCCGCGATGCCGACCTTCAGCCAGACGCAGGCCCTCGCCAAGGCGGACCCGCAGGCGGGCGCGGGCAACTACGCGGTCTGCACGGCCTGCCACGGCGCCAACGGCGAGGGCAACCCGGCGCTGAACGCGCCGCGCATCGGCGGCCAGGCCGCCTGGTACGTCGGGCGGCAGCTGCACCATTTCCGTGACGGGCTGCGCGGCGCGCACGAGGGCGACACCTTCGGCTCGCAGATGCGCGCGTTCGCCTCGATGCTCCCCGACGACACCGCGATCCGGAACATCGCCGCCTACGTCGAGTCGCTGCCCGGCCACGCGGCGGAGGCGACCGTCACCGGCGACGTGAAGCGTGGCGAGCGGCTCTACGTGACGTGCAGCAACTGCCACGGCCGCGGCGGCGAGGGAATCTGGTCGCAGAACGCGCCGCGGCTCGCAGACATGTCGGACTGGTACCTCGTGCGGCAGCTCCAGAACTTCCAGCACGGCATCCGCGGCACGCACAAGCAGGATTACTACGGCTGGCAGATGGCGACGATGGCCGACGCCCTCAAGGACGAGCGCTCCATCAACGACGTGGTCGCCTACATCAACACGCTCGCCCCAGCGCCTGCACGCACGGCGATGACGGGCGGGAGGAAGGACTGATGGCATACGTTGCAATCGCGGATCGCGACGCCCCGATCCACCATCCCCACAGCTTCATCGAGCGCTACATCTGGAGCCAGGACCACAAGGTCATTGCCATCCAGTACGCGATCGTCGCGATCTTCGTGGGGCTCGTCGCGCTCGTGCTGTCGGGCCTGATGCGCCTGCAGCTCGGCTTCCCGGAGCAGTTCCACTTCGTCGACCCGGAGCATTACTACCAGTTCATCACCATGCACGGGATGATCATGGTGATCTACCTGCTGACCGCCCTCTTCCTCGGCGGATTCGGCAATTACCTGATCCCGCTCATGTGCGGCGCGCGGGACATGGTGTTCCCGTACATGAACATGCTGAGCTTCTGGGTCTACCTGCTCGCGGTGATCGTGCTGCTCGCGAGCTTCTTCGTGCCGGGCGGCCCGACGGGGGCCGGCTGGACGCTCTACCCGCCGCAGGCCGTGCTGACCGGCACGCCGGGCGCGGGTCTCGGCATCAAGCTGATGCTCATCTCGCTCGCAATCTTCATCGTCGCGTTCACGATGGGCGGGCTCAACTACGTGACGACGGTGCTGCAGGCGCGCTGCCGCGGCATGACGCTGATGCGGATGCCGCTCTCGGTCTGGGGCATCTTCATGGCGACGATCCTGGGCCTGCTCGCCTTCCCGGCCCTGTTCGTCTCCGCCGTGATGATGACGCTCGACGGCACGCTCGGCACCAGCTTCTTCATGCCGGCCGTGTACTCGATGGGCCAGCCGCTCAACCACAACGGCGGCAGCCCGCTCCTGTTCCAGCACCTGTTCTGGTTCTTCGGCCACCCCGAGGTGTACATCGTCGCGCTGCCCGCGTTCGGCATTGTGTCGGACCTGCTCTCGACGCACGCGCGCAAGAACATCTTCGGCTACCGCATGATGGTCTGGGCGATCCTCGCGATCGGCGGCCTGTCCTTCGTCGTGTGGGCGCACCACATGTACGTGTCGGGCATGAACCCGTACTTCGGGTTCTTCTTCGCGACGACGACGCTCATCATCGCGGTGCCGACGGCGATCAAGGTCTACAACTGGGTGCTGACGCTCTGGAAGGGCGACATCCACCTGACGGTGCCGATGCTGTTCGCCATCGGCTTCATCTTCACCTTCGTGCACGGCGGCCTCACGGGGCTCTTCCTCGGCAACGTCACCGTCGACCTGCCGCTCTCCGACACCTACTTCGTCGTCGGCCACTTCCACATGGTGATGGGCGTCTCGCCGATCCTCGTGGTGTTCGGCGCGATCTACCACTGGTACCCGAAGATCACGGGCCGCATGTGGAACGAGCG
>DATJFN010000023.1:0-4537 GCA_035495635.1 Steroidobacteraceae bacterium
GGGCCAGCCGGAGGACGCGGTGCTCTACGTGGACGGCGCGTCGCGCGGGCCCGCGAACCAGACGCTCTCTCTCTCCGCCGCGCCGCACGTGTTCGAGGTGCGCAAGGGCGGGCTCGAGCCGTTCCGCGCGACGGTCACGCCGCGCGAGGGCGAGACCCAGGTCGTCGAGTTCACGCTGAAGACCGCGGCCGAGGCCAAGGTCGCCGCGATGCCGTCGACGCGCACGACCTCGCTCGGGCAGGTGCTCGTGCTGGTCCAGGGCGGCCGCTACACGATGGGCAGCTCGCGCCGCGAGCCGGGCCGCCGCTCCAACGAGACCGAGCGCAATGTCGAGCTGAAGCGGCCCTTCTACATCGCGCGCTTCCAGGTGACGAACGCCGACTTCCGCCAGTTCAAGGCGGATCACCTCTCGGGCATCTTCAAGGACGAGACGCTCGACCTCGAGAAGCAGCCGGTCGTGCGCGTTTCCTGGCAGGAGGCGGCCGCGTTCTGCAATTGGCTGTCGCTGCGCGAGAAGCTGCCGCCCGCCTACGCGCGCCAGGGCGACAAGCTGGTCCTGATCGAGCCGGCGACGACGGGCTATCGCCTCCCCAGCGAGGCGGAGTGGGAGTTCGCGGCGCGATTCGACGGCAGCCGCGCAAGCCGTAAATACCCCTGGGGCAACGACTTGCCGGTGCCGGCCAAGTCCGGCAACTGGGGCGACGCGACGGCGATCTACCTGACGCCGGTCACGATCTCCGGCTACGACGACGGCTTCCGTGTGGCGGCGCCGGTCGGCAGCTTCCCGGCGAACCCGCTCGGGTTGAACGACATGGGCGGCAACGTGTTCGAATGGACCACGGACCGCTATTCGATTTACGTCGTAGGACCCGACTACACGTCCACGGACCCGGTCGGGCCGAAGGCCGGCGACAGCTACGTGATCCGGGGCGCGGGCTGGCTCACAGGCAAGACACCGGAGCTTCGGCTCGCCGCGCGCGACTCCGGCTCGACGGGGCGCCCGGACGTCGGCTTCCGGATCGCGCGGTACGCGGAGTAACCGCCATGAGATGGTTGATCGCACTCGTTATCTCCTCGACGGTGCTCGTCGCCTCGGCGATCGAGCCGCCGAAGAACGCTCCCGCGCCTGCGAAGCCGCCGGCGCAGGAGGAGCCCGCGAAGCCGGCACCGCCGGCTACGCCGCCGGCCACGCCCGCGGGTGACGAGGCGGCTGGCGATGCCAGCAACCCCGCGGCGGATGCAGGAAAGACCGCGGACACACCGCCGGCGGATGATGACGAGGAGTTGCCGCCGCTGCCGCCGGGCACGTTGCCCTCGGGACCGCCGCCGCAGCGCTTCACGCCGTCGGAGAAGGTCCGTGCGGACTTTCCCGTCTCATTCCCGATCGACATCTGAGGGACGCATGGCGGTCGTCGGCATCGAAATCATCGACGCAGCACTCATCGCCGCCCGCGAAGGCGTACGTGTCGCCGCGAGCCCTGGCGTCGCGATCGTGAATGGCGCCGAAGTCGTGACGGGCGTCGCCGCAGCCGCCGCCGCGCGCCTGACGCCGGGTCTTGCAACCGACCGCTTCTGGTCGGACCTCTCGGCCGAATCATTCGCTCGCAGCGAGGAGCCGCAGGTCTCGCACGCGGACCTCGCGCACAGGCATCTCGCCGCCGTGTGGCGCGACGTCGCGCAGCCCGGCGATTCCGCTGCGTTCGCCGTGCCCGGCACGATGCGTCCGCGGCAGCTCGGGCTCCTCGCCGGCATCGCGCGCCACGCCGGGATAGCATTCGCGGGCTTCGTGGATTCTGCCGTTGCCGCCTCGGCCGGTCTCGCCGCGCGCGCGTCGGTGTTGCACCTCGACGTGCAGCTCTACCAGGCCGTGCTGACCGAGATGCAGGGCGCAACCGTGCTGCGCCGCCGCCGCGTCGAGGCCGCGCCGCGCGCGGGACTCAAGTCCATGTACGGCGCATGGGCGCAGCTGGTCGCCGAGGCGATGGTGCGCCGCACGCGCTTCGACCCGATGCACCAGGCGGCGACCGAGCAGCAGCTCCACCAGCGCCTGCCGGAATGGCTCGCGGGGCTTGCCGGGCGCGATTCGCTGGACGCGACGATCGACACCGAGAGCGGCGGCTTTACCGCCACCGTCCGGCGCGAACAGTTCACGCTCGCCGCCGAGGCGTGGTACGCGCAGCTCGCCGAGCTCGTGCATGGCGGACACCGCGCCGACGAGCCCGCGACGCTTGCGCTGTCCGCGCGCGCCGCGCTACTGCCCGACCTCGCGGAGCGGCTTGGCTCGCTGCCGGGGCTCGAGGTCGTCGTGCTGCCCGAGGCGGCCGGGCCCATCGGGGCCGCCGCGCGCGCGGAGGACCTTGGGCCGGTCGACCCGCCCGCGCTCGTAACCGCGCTCTCGCGCACGCATCCCGTGGCGGGCGGGGAGCGCCGCCGCCAGGTCGCGACGCCGGCGACGCACGCGATTTTCGAGGGCCGCGCGCATGCGATTGCTGACGAGCCGATCGTCGTCGGCGCAGGCAGCGGCGAGGGCCGGCGCATCGCGCTCGCGGGCGCCGGCAGCGGCATCTCGCGGACGCACTGCTCGCTCTTGCGCGAGCGCGGCCGCGCGCTCGTGCGCGACCACAGCCGCTACGGCACCTTCGTGAACGGCGAGCGTGTCGCGGGCGAGGCGGAGCTCGGCGCGGGCGATCGGCTGCGCGTCGGCACGCCGGGCGTCGTGCTCGAGCTCGTGGCGGTGGGCTGAGATGCCGCGCAAGAAGACCGAAACCTTCAGCATGTCCTTCCTGGACGTGATCTCCTGCGGCTTCGGCGCCGTCGTCCTCTTCTACACGATCATGGCCTCCCAGGCCGGCATGACGCGCACCAACGAGCGCATGAACCTGCAGGCGAACGCAAACCGCGTCGCGCAGGAGGTCATCGAGGGCCGCGCGCACCTCGCGGATCTCCGGAATGCGATGGAGTCCACCGAGGACAAGACGGTGCAGGCACGCGGCCTCTCCGTGGCCGTGCTCGATCGCATCAAGGTGACGGAGGAGGAGCTCGCCAAGTACGAGAACGACAGCCTGGCGCGCCGCGAGAGCCTCGAGCGGCTGAAAGCCGACCTCAAGCAGCTCGACGAAGGCACGCGCCGGCTGAAGGAGCGCGCGCCGTCGACGGTCCCGGTCAAGTCGCCGGACGACCAGGAGCAGCTCGTGACGCTCTCGGTGACGGGCCACCACGTGCTCGTGCTCGTGGATGCGTCGTCGAGCATGCTCGACGAGACGCTCGTCAACATCATCCGGCTGCGCAACATGGCACCCGAGCGCCGCACACAGTCGTTGAAGTGGCAGCAGGCGGTCAACACGGTCGAATGGGTGACGGCGCGCCTGAAGCCCGACACGCAGTTCCAGATCTACGCCTTCGACACCGCGGCGCGGCCGGTGGTCGACGGCACCTCGGGGCACTGGCTCTCGGTGCGCGAGGCGGGGCAGGTCGAGCAGGCGATTGCGGCTCTGCGCCGCACGGCGCCGACCGGCGGCACGAGCCTCGCAAACGCATTCGCCGTGATCAAGCAGCTGAATCCTGCGCCAGACAACGTCGTGCTCATCACCGACGGCCTGCCGACGCAGGGCGACAAGCCGCCGCTCATGCGTACGCTCGTGACGGCCGAGCAGCGCGAGGACCTCATGCAGGACGCGGTCAAGACGCTGCCGCCGTCGCCGCCGCAGTTCAACGTCGTGCTGCTGCCGATGGAGGGCGATCCTTCGGCGCCCATCTACTTCTGGCGCCTCGCGCGCGCGACCGGGGGCAGCTTCCTGAACCCCGCAAGGGACTGGCCATGAGGCGCCTGCGCCGCGACGCCGAGGCCTTCAGCATGTCGTTCCTCGACTGCATCTGCTGCGGGTTTGGGGCCGTCATCCTGTTGCTCGTCGTCACCGAGTACGGCGACAACACACGCCTGCAGGTCTCGAAGGAGGACCTGCAGATGCAGGTCGAGAAGAGCGAGGAGGCGCTGCACGAGATCCGCGGCGAGGCGCTCCTGCTCGAGAAGGAATTGCGCGCGCGCATCGCCCAGCTCTCCGAGGAACAGTCGAAGCTCGCGCGCCTGCGCGGCGACCTGACGAAGATCGAGGGCCAGTACAAGGCAAGCGAGAACGAAGAAGACGCGATGAAGAAGCTCACCACGTCGCTCTCGGACGCGCGCGCCGCGATGATCGAGGAGACCCGCAAGCTCGAGGGCGAGGGGCGGCGCCAAGTCTACGCGCAGCCGGTCGCCGGCGTGCCGATCGACAGCGAGTACGTGATCTTCATCGTCGACACCTCGGGCTCGATGCAGTCGCAGAACTGGCGCTACGCCGAACAGAAGCTCGCCGAGGTGCTGAACATCTACCCGAAGCTGAAGGGCATCCAGGTGCTGGACGACGAGGGCGGATACATGTTCAGCG
Source organism: Steroidobacteraceae bacterium (assembly GCA_035495635.1). Taxonomy (GTDB): domain Bacteria; phylum Pseudomonadota; class Gammaproteobacteria; order Steroidobacterales; family Steroidobacteraceae; genus SCUD01. The sequence goes on from DATJFN010000023.1 coordinate 4,425, forward strand.
ACTACCGCGGCAAGTGGATCCCGGACTCGCCCGCGCGCCGCAAGGCGATCCTGGAGTACTTCCGCCACTGGCAGGCGTTCTCGAACTCGAGCCCGTCGGAAGGGATCATCGCC
>DATJFN010000024.1:0-15767 GCA_035495635.1 Steroidobacteraceae bacterium
CGCTCGGCACTGGCCGTACCGAAGGCTCGCTCGGCACTGGCCGTACCGAAGGCTCGCTTGGCACCGGCCGTACGGAAGGTTCGCTTGGCACCGGCCGTACGGAAGGTTCGCTTGGCACCGGCCGTACGGAAGGTTCGCTGGGAACTGGTCGGTCCGAAAATTGATCTGTAGCCCATAAGCATTGACTCCTGAACGGCGCGGCAACGCGCCGTTCTTGTTTTCAGGCCCCGCAGAGCTTCACCTCGCGGCACGCCTCTCATTTCGCTCAATGCCCTCGGCGTAAGCTTGCCCCGGCGTCTACGAAGGCGTGCGAGGTTTAAATGATGCATTGGCGGCAATTGGCGATAGTCGCTGTACGGCGCTTGTTGGCGTGCAGCGTGCTCGTGATCGCTGTCCTGCTGCTTCCAGCTTGCGGCGGTGGCGAATCAAACGACCGCATCGCTAAAACCCGGCAACCATTGGTGTTGACTCGGAGTTTGAGCGGCCAGCCTGGCTCGCTCGACCCGCAAAAGGCTGAAGACGCATTTTCGTATGACGTGCTGCGCGACCTGTATGAGGGACTGACAGCCAGCGCGCCCAATGGCGAGGTGGTACCGGCCGCAGCAACTTCCTGGCGTGTCGAGCAGGGCGGCAGGGTCTACGTCTTCACATTGCGGCGCGAGGCGCGCTGGTCGAACGGGGATCCTGTCACGGCCGCGAACTTCGTGGACGGATTCCGCCGTGCCGTCGATCCTTCTACCGGGTCGGGCGCAGCGGATCTCCTGCGATCGATCGAGAACGCGCCCGACATCCTCGCAGGCCGTTTGCCGCCCAGCCGGCTTGCGGTCACTGCCGTTGACGAACACACGCTGGAGATCCGGCTTTCACATGCGCTCCCATATTTTCCGGACATCCTGACGAACACGGTGGCGTCGCCGGTTCATTCGCCGTCGGCGAACAGTCCCGGCGGCTTTGCGAAGCCAGGTCAGACAGTCTCGAACGGGCCGTACGTGCTCGCGGCGCTCGCGCCGGGGGCGAACATGCGTCTCACGCGCAACCCTCGCTACTGGGACGCTGCCGCCGTCGCCTATGACGAGGTGCACTACGAATTCGTTGCGGACGAGAACGCGGAATTCATGCGTTTCCGCGCCGGGGACACCGATGTCACGAATTCGGTACCGGAGCAGCGATTCCAGGAACTATTGGCGAAACCTGGATCAGGGCTGCAGCACCGGGCCACGCTCGCGACGTTCTATTTCACGCTCAATACGGAGCACGGCCCGTTACGCGGCAAGCGCGGCTTGCGAGAGGCGCTTTCGCTTGCGGTGGACCGGCAGGCGATCGCCGATTCCGTCGCGCGCGCAGGGCAAGTGCCGGCATTTTCGCTCGTGCCGGATGATGTCTGGAACTACGAGCCAGCCTTCTATGACTGGAGCAAGGCTGGAAAGGAAGAACGCATTGCGCGCGCGCGCAAGCTATACGCGGCAGCCGGGTACTCGCGCGTCAGGCCGCTGCGGGTGAGGATGCTCTACAACGAGAACGAGCTGGTGCAACGGGTCTGCATCGCGATCGCCGCGATGTGGAAGGACGCGCTCGGCATCGAGACGGAGCTCATGCAGATGGAGTTCAAGGCCTACCTGGCCTCGCGCGCCGACCCGTCACAATGGGACGTCGTGCGCGTCGGTTGGACGGCGGATTACAACGACGCGTCGAGTTTCCTCGACACGATGACGCAAGGGAGCCCGCAGAACTTCGGGCACTGGGCCAGTGCCGACTACGCGCGCCTGCTGGACTCAGCCGCAAGCGAGGCGGACCCGGCGAAACGACGCGCCACGCTGCAGCAGGCGGAGTCGCTGATGCTCAGCGACTATCCGCTGCTGCCCGTGTACTACTACGTGACGCGAAGGCTCGTGCAACCGCGCGTCGCTGCTCCGGCCATCAACCCGATGAACCGGACGTACTCGAAATACTTCCGGCCCGCCGAATAGGCCGAAATCAGAGCGAGCGTTCGACCTTGGCGGCCTTGACCAGCTCCTTCAGGTGCGCCTCGAACTTCTTCTGGGTCACGAGCGGCCCCAGCTGCTCCTTGACCGCCTCGAACGCGGGCGGCGTCGTCGCACGCTTCTCTTCGAGCTTGATCACGTGCCAGCCGAACTCGGACTTGACCGGTGTCGCCGTGTACTTGCCGATCTCGAGCTGCTGAACGGCTTCGGAGAAGGGCTTCACCATCTGGTTCGGATTGAACCAGCCGAGGTCACCGCCCTCGGTCGACGAGCCGTCCTTCGAGTTGTCCTTGGCGAGCTGCTCGAAGTTGGCGCCCTTGTCGAGCTGCGCGATCAGGTCCTTCGCCTTGACCTCGTCGTCGACGAGGATGTGCCGTGCGTGGAATTCCTCCTTTGGCGCCCCGGCGATGCGCGAGTCATATTCGGCCTTAAGCTCTTCGTCGGTCGGCTTGAGGCCTTCGGTAAACTTCTTGTAGAGGAGCTCGGCTTCCGCGCTCATGGCGACGAGCTCGAGGCGGGCTTTAGGCTCGCCGACATCGAGCTTCTGCTTCTGCGCTTCCTGGGCACCGGCATACATTCCGATCAGCTCTTCGAGTGCTTCCTTCTGCTCCTCGGCCGTCAAGTCACCTGGCGTCTTGCCGCCATGGCGGGTCTTTACGTAGAGGTTCCAGACATCGCGCGTGATCGGTGTGCCGTTGACCACGGCGACTGGCTTTGCGGCCGCATCGACTGCGGGCGTCTCCGCCTTGGTGCAGCCGACGGCCAGCAGCATGCCGAGAGCGGAGATGGCGAGAAATTGCGAATGTCTCATTGTGTCCTCGATGGTCTGTCGTCGTCAGGTGATACTGCCTCGATATTGAGGGCGTGGATCTCGCGTGGCAGCAAATCGGCGAGCGCCTGGTAGACCAGACGATGGCGCTCGAGGCGGCTGCGTCCGGCGAAGTCCTGAGACTCGATCTTCACGGCAAAGTGCCCCGCACCGCCGCGGGCGCCCTCGTGGCCGGCGTGGCGCGCGCTGTCGTCGAGCACGGTGACGCGGGCCGACGCAAATGCCTGCTCCAGCATCGTCCTGATCCGGTCAGCGCGCGTGCTTGCCATGGCCCTGGAGTTGTGAGGCGATCCACCACGCCTGCGCCGCGATGAAGATCGCGCTGAATCCGAGCGTGCCGTAGAACTTGAAGTTCATCCAGCCCGCGTCGTCGAGATAACGCAGCGCTACGAGATTCGCGGCGCCGAGGAACAGGAAATATCCGACCCACATGACGTTGAGCCGGCGCCACTGCGAATCGCTCAGCGCCAGTTCGGGAGACGCGGCGCCGGTCATGCGCTGAACGAGCGGCCGTTCGCTGATCCGGCGCCACATGCTGCCGAGGAAGCCGAGCGCGAACAGCCAGTTCACGATGGTGAATTTCCACTTGATGAACGCCGTGTCGTGAACCGCGAGCGTCAACCCGCCAAAAACCAGCGCGAGCCCCGCGGTGACGAGGTGCATCCGGTTGACGCTTCTCGTGCGGATCCAATGCACGAGGACCTGCAACGCGCAGGTCGCGATCAGGACTACCGTGGCGACATACATGTCCGCAAGCTTGAAAGCCGCGAAGAACGCGATGATGGGCAGGAAATCGAACAGGAGCTGCATGCGCCGGCCCGGGCAAAAGGGGCGCCAATGATAGCGGAAGCTGCCCGTTACCGGGCCGATTCATAATGGCTCGTGGCAGAACGACTTGAATTGCACCCGGTGACGCCCCAGCCGCGCCTCCTGCGTCTGGCGGCGGATTGCCTTGGCAGCGGCGGAGTCATCGCGTATCCGACAGACTCGTGCTACGCGCTCGGTTGCGCGCTCGGCGCGAAGGAAGCGATGGAGCGCATCCAGGCGCTGCGGCAGACCCGGAAAGGACATTTCTTCACGGTCGTATGCCGCGACCTGTCCGAGATCGCGCGTTTCGCGCTGGTGGAGAATTGGCAGTACCGTCTGCTGAAGAGCTTCACGCCCGGGCCCTACGTGTTCGTGCTGCGCGCCACCCGCGAGGTGCCGAGGCGCCTGTTGGACCAGCGCCGCAAGACGATCGGCATCCGCGTCCCGGATCACGCTGTCGTTCGCGCACTGCTTCGCGAGTACGACGAGTCGATCCTGAGCACGACGCTGCAGCTGCCTGGCGACGAACTGCCGCTGACGGACGGCCGCGAGATCGAGGAGCGGATCGGGCATGCCATCGACCTCGTGCTGGATGCGGGCAACTGCGGCCTCGAGCCCAGCACGATAGTGGACCTCTCAGGCGATGCGCCGAAGCTCCTGCGCGCCGGGAAGGGTGACCCGCGCCCATTCCAATGACGGCCGCGGCCGGCCAACCCGTATAATCCGCATGGACGAGCCGGCATCAGGTCGGCAGCGGCACCTGGGAAATTCATGGACCTGGCCTCGTTTCTCACGAAAGTCTCAATCGCCGCGATTCCCATCGTCTTTGCCATCACGATTCACGAGGTCGCCCACGGCTGGGCCGCGAAGTACTTCGGGGACCGCACGGCGGAGGCCCAGGGGCGGCTGAGCCTCAATCCCATCCGGCACATCGACCCGATTGGAACGGTGCTGGTTCCGCTCCTCATGCTGTGGCTCGGCGGATTCCTGTTCGGATGGGCCAAGCCCGTCCCGGTCAATCCGCGATACATGCGCAATCCGCGTGGAAACATGGTCTGGGTTTCGGCGGCAGGGCCCTCTGCCAACCTCGTGATGGCGGTCATCTGGGCCTTCCTGCTGATGCTGACCCAGAAAGCCGATTTCGGAATCGCCGGAGACTGGATTCAGCAAATGTCGGGCATTGGCATCTTCATCAACGTCATGCTCGCCGTCTTCAACATGCTCCCGATCCCGCCACTGGACGGCGGCCAGGTGCTTACCAACCTATTGCCGCACGGCCAGTTCAGCACGACGCTCGAGCGCATTGCACCCTACGGACTCTTCATCGTTCTCGGACTCGTGGCGACCGGACTCTTGTCGCCGATCATCGAGCCACCGATACGTGGACTGATCAGCCTGCTCGTGACCACGTTTCAGCTGCAGTTGGGCTAGAGTCCGCGCATGCCGACTTCGCCGGGCCGGAACCATCGCGTCGTCTCGGGCATGCGCCCGACAGGCCAGCTCCACCTCGGCAACTACCACGGCGCGCTCGCGAACTGGGTGGAACTGCAATATCGCTACGAGTGCTTCTTCTTCGTCGCGGACTGGCACGCGCTGACGACCGCCTACGAGAACACCGAGGACTTGCGGGCGAATACGAACGAGGTCCTCGTCGACTGGCTCGCCGCGGGCCTGAATCCGACCGCCTGCACGATCTTCGTGCAGTCGCGCGTCCCCGAGCACGCGGAGCTCCACCTGATCCTGTCCATGGTCACGCCGGTCTCCTGGCTCGAGCGCGTGCCGACCTACAAGGACCAGATGGAGCAGCTCAAGGACAAAGACCTCAGCACCTATGGCTTCCTGGGCTATCCGTTGCTCCAGAGCGCCGACATCCTGGTGTACCGCCCCGAGTATGTGCCGGTCGGCGAGGATCAGGTTGCCCACGTCGAGATCACGCGCGAAATCGCGCGCCGCTTCAACCACATCTTCGGGCGCGAGCCGGATTTCGAAGCGCGAGTCGCGAGCGCGGTGAAGCGGCTTGGGTCGCGCAATGGCCCCCAGTACGATGAATTGCGGCGCAAGTTCCAGGAGCAGGGCGACCACGAGGCACTCGCGAAAGCGCGGGCCATGATTGCGTCAGGGTCGCGACTCACGGTTGCTGACCGAGAGCGCCTGCTGGGGCATCTCGAGGGCGGCGGACGTTCCGTACTTCCGGAGCCGTCGGTCCTCCTGACGAAAACGCCAAAGGTTCCCGGCCTCGACGGCCGCAAGATGTCGAAGTCCTATGGCAATACGATCGGGCTGCGCGAAGAGCCGGCGAGCGTCGAGAAGAAATTGAAGGGGATGGTGACCGACCCCGCGCGCGTGCGCCGCAGCGATCCCGGGGACCCCGACAAATGCCCGGTCTGGGACCTGCACAAGATTTACTCCAACGACAAGACGCAGGCCTGGGTGCAGAACGGCTGCCGCACTGCCGGCATTGGGTGCCTCGACTGCAAGAAGCCGCTCACTGAATCGGTGCTGAAGCAGCTCGAGGGCTTCCGCCAGCGTGCGCGCGAGTACGAAGAGAACCCGGAGCTCGTGCGCGGCATCGTCGCGGAAGGCTGCGAGCGCGCGCGTGAGGCCGCGCGTGCGACAATGGCTGAGGTGCGCGAAGCCGTGAGGCTGGAATACCGGTGAGCGAATCGGCCGACCGACCCGAATCGATGCTGGCGGATGCTGCTGCAGGCGAACTGCCGCCGCAGCAGGAAGAAATGCCGTTTGCGATCGTGGACGGCGAACCGGTCACCGAAATGCCGCGGGACCTGTACATCCCGCCGCAGGCGCTCGAGGTATTCCTGGAGGCGTTCGAGGGACCGCTCGACCTGCTTCTGTACCTGATCCGCCGGCAGAACCTCGACATCCTCGACATTCCGATCGCGGACATCACGCGCCAATACATGGAGTACATCCAGCTCATGCAGGAGCTGGACCTCGAGCTCGCCGGCGAATACCTGCTGATGGCCGCGATGCTCGCGGAGATCAAGTCTCGCATGCTCCTGCCGCGGCTCTCGGGGAGCGGAGAAGAGGAGGAGGACCCGCGAGCGGAGCTGGTTCGCAGGCTCCAGGAGTACGAGCGCTACAAGCAGGCGGCCGAGGCCATCGACGGCCTTTCGCGCGTAGACCGCGACGTGCACCCGGCGGTCGCCGAGCTGACGCATCGGCAGGTCGTACGCATGCTGCCGGAAGTCGCACTCCAGGAGATGCTGGTCGCGTTCAAGGACGTGGTCCAGCGAGCCGAGATGTTCGCGAACCTGCACGTACAGCGGGAAACGCTCTCCGTGCGGCAGCGCATGTCGGACGTCCTTGCGCTACTCGAAGGCGTGGGGCTCGTCGAATTCATCCGCCTGTACCGCGCCGAGGAAGGGCGGCTCGGCGTCACGGTCACCTTTGCCGCGATCCTCGAGCTCTTGCGCGAGCAGCTCGTCGAGATTGCTCAGGCCGAGCCCTACCAGCCGCTCTACGTGCGGCGCATCGATCCCGACCCGGACACGTCCGTGATCGATGAAGTCCAGATCACGACCGCCTGACGGGACCCGCCATGGAAACCGGACAATTGAAAGGTATCATCGAGGCGGCACTCCTCGCCTACGGGCAGCCGCTCAACATCGACCAGCTGCGCGAGATCTTCGATGAGTTCGAGCGTCCGGACGCGACTGCGATTCGCAAGGCGCTGCTCGCGCTGGCCGACGACTGCGAGGGTCGGCCGATGGAGGTCGTCGAGGTCGCGAGCGGATGGCGGCTCCAGGTGCGCAGTCAATTCTCGGCGCGGCTCTCGAAGCTGTGGCAGGAGCGCCCGACGCGCTATTCACGCGCGCTGCTCGAAACGCTGGCGCTGATCGCATACCGCCAGCCGATCACGCGCGGCGAGATCGAGGATGTGCGCGGCGTGACGGTGAACCCGAACATCGTCCGCACGCTCACCGAGCGCGGGTGGATCCGGGTCGTCGGCCATCGCGAGGTGCCCGGGCACCCCGAGCTTCTCGGCACCACGCGCGAGTTTCTCGACTACTTCGGGCTCAAGAGCCTCGACGAGCTCCCGCCGTTGGCCGCGCTGCGAGACATGGACGACGTCGGCATCCAGCTCGAGTTTGACGGGCCCGTCACCGTGCAGGCGGCGCCTGCCGACCTGCCCGCCGCAAACGACGCCGACGCGGCGGGCTGACCGGGCGCGCGGCGGCGCCGCGGATCGCCATTCATGCGCGAGCGAATCCAGAAACTGCTAGCGGCGCGCGGCATCGGCTCGCGCCGCCAGGTCGAGGCCTGGATCGCCAACGAGCGCATCACCGTCAACGGCAAGCCGGCGCGGCCCGGCCAGCCCATCGATGAGCGCGACGACGTGCGACTCGACGGGCGCCGCCTGCGCCTTGGCCGGGGCGCCGATGCGCCACATCGCGGCATCGTGTATCACCGGCCAGCCCAGGAGGGCGTGCGTTCAAGCACCGACCCCGCGCCGAGCGCCCTCGAGAAACTGCCCAAGGCCGGCGGGCACCGATGGGTGCCGGTCAGCCCGCTGTCGCCGCGCGACGCCGGGCTCGAGCTCTTCGTGACCGACGGCGCGCTCGCGGCCGGCCTGACGAAGCGCGGTTACGCGATCACGATCGAGTACAGCGTGAGAGTCCGAGGCGCTTTCGACGAAGCGGACTTCCAGGATCGATTGCAGGAGCAGGTCGAGTCGGCCCGCTTGAAAGGCCAGGTGGCAAAAGTCGAGTCAGCCGGCGGGGAGAGGAGCAATCGCTGGGTGCAGCTCACGGTCACCGGGCTTCGGCCGCGCGATCTGCGTGAAATATTCTCGGGCTGCGGCCTCGAGGCCAATCGCATCCTGCGTACGCGCTTCGGCCCGATCGCAATGGATCGCGCGCTCGCGCGCGGTCGCAGCCGGGCGTTGACGGAAGGCGAGCTCAGGTCGTTGCGGGAGCTCGCCGAAGGGCGGACGGCTGGCAGTCGATCGACTGGCCGCTGATTCCGCGACTTGCGGGGCCCAGCAGGTAGAGGAACGGTGCGACGATCGCGGACGGCTCTGGCAGCAGGTCCGGGTTCTCCGCGGGGAACGCCTGGCGCCGCATCGCAGTCCTTGTCGGCCCGGGGTTCACACTGTTCACCCTGATGCGCGTCGTATCCGCCATTTCGTGAGCGACGACCTGCATGAGCCCCTCAGTGCCGAACTTGGAGACTGCATAGGCCCCCCAGTACGCGCGGGCGCCGCGGGCGATCGTGCTCGATGTGAAAACGATCGACGCGTCCGGCGACGGGCGCAGCAGCGGGAGCAACGTCTGTGTCAGGATGAAGGGGGCCGTCAGGTTGACGTGCAGGACCTTGCACCAGGTCGGCACGTCGTATTGCTCGATGGGGCTCAGGTCGCCCAGGACGCCCGCGACGTGCGCAAGCCCATCCAGCCGGCCGAACTCGCGCTCGAGCGCAGCCGCGAGTCCGTCGTACTCGGGCGCCGCCGCAGTCTCGAGATTGAACGGCAGGATGGCCGGCCGCTGCATGCCCTGCTCGACGATCCGGTCGTAAGTGTTCGCGAGCTTGCGTTGCGTGCGGCCGAGCAACGCGACCGTCGCGCCCTGATTGGCGAGGGCCAGCGCGACCGCCTGTCCGATGCCGTCACTCGCACCGGTGACGAGGATGATGCGTCCCGCGTGGGAACCCGGCTTGGGCACGTAATTGCGCGCGTCGTCGTGCGTCGTCATGTCCGGCCAGCGCGGGCGCTCCTCAATGCTCCTCGGGCGGGGCGAGCTGCGGCGCCGGACTGTCGGAGAGGCGCGCGCTCACTTCGATCTCGGCCAAATCCTCGATCGGCTTCTCGGCGCGCACGCCGAGCTCGACGAACTTGCGCGCGCCCGGCAGCACGCTTCGTTCAAGCGACCCGACCGCTGCGTTGAAGGCCCGCAGGCTCGATTCGAGCGAACTGCCGATCTTGCCCATGTGATTGCGGAAGGTCGAAAGCCGCGCGTACAGGTCCTCCGCCAGCCGGCGGATGCGTTCGGCATTCTCCGCGAGCTTCACGTTCTGCCAGCCGTTGTAAACGGTCTTGAGGAGCGCCAGCAGCGTCGAGGGAGTCGTCAGGATGATGTTGCTGCTCATCGCACGATCGAGCAGGTCCGGCTGCTGGTCAAGCGCGGACGACAGGAACTGGTCGCCCGGCAGGAACAGAACGACGAACTGTGGCGCATGCGCAAACTGCGCGGCGTAATTCTTGGACGAGAGCAGCCGGACTCTTTCCGCGACATGCTGGGCATGGCGCTTGAGCGCGCCCGCGCGCACCTCGTCGGTCGGCGCCTCGGCGGCGGTGAGGTAGGCGTCGAGCGGCGTCTTGACGTCGACCACGATGTCGCGCCCTTCCGGCAGGTGCACCACCATGTCCGGCCGCAGGGCGCCGTCCTCCACGGTGACGTGCACCTGCTCCTCGAAGTCGCAATGCGCCGTCATGCCAGCGAGCTCGACGAGCCGGCGGAGCGCGATCTCGCCCCACTGGCCTCGGACTTGCGGCTTGCTGAGCGCCTGGACCAGGTTCCTCGTCTCGCGCTGCAGCGCCGTGTTCGTCTCACGCATGTCGGTGAGGTTCTGGCGGAGGCTTCCGAAGTCGCGCTGGCGCTCCGACTCGATTTCGCGCAGTGCCTCGGAGGTCCGGCTGAGCGTTTCCTGGATCGGCTTGATGAGCGCCTCGATGGCCTGCTCGCGCTCCTTCAGCGACGTCTGCGCGCTCTGCTGGTGGCTGCCGAGATTCTCGCGTGCGAGGCGCAGGAAGTTCTCGATGTTCTCGCGCAGCTGGCGGCCGGCGAGGTCGTCAAAGCGGCGGTCGAGCTGGTCCATGGCCCGGTCGAGCGTGAGTGCGCGCTCCGCCTCGAGCGCGGCGGCGCGGCGCCGTCCCATCCACCAGCCGGCGCCGAGCGCGGCGGCGACTGCAACGAGTATGACCACGAGTGCCGTCAGGTCGAGGGTCATGTCATGAGTCCGAGCCAGTCGAGCAGCTCTTCGGGCTTCGCGAAAACCGCCTCAGGCTGCCAGGCCGCGGGGTCCTCGCCGTCGGCCAGGTAGCCAAAGCCTGCCACCAGGGGAATCATGCCCGCGCTGCGCGCGGCCTGCACGTCGCGTTCGGCGTCGCCGACATAGACGCATTCCCGCGGCTCGAGCGACAGGAGGCGGGCCGCATGGAGCAGCGGAAGGGGATGGGGCTTCCGCTCCGCGAGCGTGTCGCCGGCGACCATGCAGGCGCAGCGTGTGGACAGCCCGAGCTCCTGGAGGAGCGGCGTGGCGAGCCATCCGGGCTTGTTGGTGACGACACCCCAACGCAAGCCAGACGACTCGATGCTCTCGAGTACGCGCTCGAAGCCTTCGAACAACCGTGTATGCACGGCGAGTGCGCCACGGTAGAAATCGAGGAAGCGCGCGCGCAGGGACTCGAATCGGGCGGGCTCCGGCTCGCCGAACGCGAACCGGAGCATGCGCGGCGCGCCATGCGATACGAGGGGCCGGACCTGCTCGAACGGCAGCCGCTCGAGCCCTTCGGCGACGCGCACGCGGTTGAGCGCCTCCGTCATGTCGCGCGCCGTATCGAGCAGCGTGCCGTCGAGGTCGAAAAGCACGCCGCGCAGCGCGCGGCTGCCGTTCATGCCCCCGCCGCCGTCGTCGGACGACGGAAATGAGCGAGATAGTTGACAGATACGTCGGCGCTCACGCGCGCTTTGCGGCGGAACGGGTCGTAGTCGAGGCCCGCGAGCCCGCCGAGCTCCAGTCCCGCAGCGCGCGCCCAGCGCGTGATCTCCGAGGGCCGGATCAGCCGGGCGTAGTGGTGCGTGCCCATGGGAAGCAGGCGGAGCAGGTATTCCGCACCCACGATCGCGAGCGCAAAGGCCTTGGCGTTCCGGTTGATGGTCGAGCAGACCACGTGGCCGCCCGGCTTTGTGAGGCGGGCGAGGGCAGCAACTACGGCGGCGGGATCCGGCACGTGCTCGAGCATCTCGAGGCAGGTCACGAGGTCGAACGAACCCGGGCGCGACTCGGCCAGCGATTCGACGGGTACCTCCCGGTAGTCGACCGTGACGCCGGCCTCGATGGCATGCAGGCGTGCGACTGTAAGCGCCTCGGGCGCAAGGTCGATGGCCGTGACGTGTGCGCCGCGCCGGGCCATACCCTCCGCCAGGAGGCCACCGCCGCAGCCGACATCGAGCACTGCCTTGCCCGCGAGTCCCGCACGCGCCTCGATGTAGTCGAGTCGGGCCGGATTGAGGTCGTGCAGCGGCCGGAACTCGCCGTCGGGATCCCACCAGCGCGGTGCCGCAGCGTCGAATTTCGAGATCTCCGCAGGGTCGACATTGGGCCCGTTTTGCATCCGGAAAGTATACGCGCTGTGGTAAAATTCGCGCTTTCCTGGGGCCTATAAAAGACCACGAAATCCGCATGAGCGAGATCGCGCGCGAAGTCCTGCACGTCAACCTCGAAGACGAGATGCGCAAGTCCTACCTCGATTACGCGATGAGCGTGATCGTGGGACGCGCGCTGCCCGACGTCCGTGACGGCCTGAAGCCGGTGCACAGGCGAGTGCTCTATGCCATGCGCGAGCTCGGCAACGACTGGAACAAGCCATACAAGAAGTCGGCGCGCGTCGTCGGCGACGTCATCGGCAAGTACCACCCGCATGGCGATACGGCGGTGTACGACACCATCGTGCGCATGGCGCAGCCGTTCTCGATGCGCTACCTGCTCGTGGACGGGCAGGGCAACTTCGGCTCGGTGGACGGCGACAACGCGGCGGCCATGCGCTACACCGAAGTGCGGATGACCCGCATCGCGCATGAGCTCCTCGCCGACATCGAGAAGGAAACGGTCGACTTCACGCCGAACTACGACAACAACGAGCAGGAGCCGGCCGTCCTTCCGGCCCGCATCCCGAACCTCCTCGTCAACGGCTCCGCCGGCATTGCCGTCGGCATGGCGACGAACATCCCGCCGCACAACCTCGGCGAGATCGTGGATGCCTGCATGGCGCTCATTGAAAATCCCGACCTCGGCCTTGCCGAGCTGATGCGCCTCGTGCCGGGGCCCGATTTCCCGACCGCAGGAATTATCAACGGCGCGGCGGAGATCGTCGCGGCCTATAAGTCCGGGCGCGGCCGCCTGTCGGTACGCGCCAAGACGACGATCGAGGAGATCGATAGCCGCGGTCGCGAGGCGATCGTGGTTACCGAGCTGCCGTACCAGGTCAACAAGGCGCGGCTGCTCGAACGTGTTGCCGAGTTGATGCGCAACAAGGAGATTGAGGGAATTGCGGAGCCTCGCGACGAGTCCGACAAGGACGGCATGCGCGTCGTCATCGAGCTGAAGCGCGGCGAGAACAGTGAATTGGTCCTTAATCAGCTTTTCAAGCTGACAGCGATGGAATCGGTGTTCGGCGTGAACATGGTTGCGCTCCTCGACGGCCAGCCGAAGCTCCTGTCGCTCAAGGAGATGCTGGACGCATTCCTGCGGCACCGCCGCGAAGTCGTGACGCGCCGGACGATCTTCGACCTTCGCAAAGCGCGCGAGCGCGCCCACATCCTCGAGGGCCTCGCGGTCGCGCTCGCGAACATCGACGAGGTCATCGCGCTCATCAAGGCGTCGCCATCGCCGCCGGAAGCGCGCACGGCCCTGCAGGCGCGCACCTGGGGCCCTGGCGCCGTGCCCGCCATGCTCGCGCGCGCCGGCAACGTGCCCACGCGCCTGGACGGCATCGCGGAGGATCTCGGCCTGCATGGCGACGTGTACCGGCTGTCGGAGGCGCAGGCACAGGCGATCCTCGACCTCCGGCTGCACCGGTTGACCGGACTCGAACAGGACAAGATCGTCACGGAGTTCACCGAGCTGCTCGAGCTCATCCGCGAGCTCGGCGAGATCCTCGCGCGTCCGGACCGTCTGCTCGCAGTGATCCGCGGCGAGCTCACGGCGTTGAAGGAAGCCTATGGCGACGCGCGCCGTACGCAGATCGTCGCCGACCAGTCGGACGTCACGATCGAGGACCTCATCGAGCGCCAGGACCTGGTCGTGACGCTTTCCCACGCGGGTTATGCCAAGACCCAGCCGGTCACTGATTACGAGGCCCAGCGGCGCGGCGGCAAGGGCAAGATGGCGACGACCGTCAAGGACGAGGACTTCGTCGACAAGCTCTTCATCGCCCACTCGCACGACACGCTCCTGTGCTTCTCCGACCGCGGCCAGTGCTACTGGCTCAAGGTCTACCAGTTGCCGCTCGCGAGCCGCGGATCCCGCGGCAAGCCGATCGTGAATCTCCTGCAGCTCGCTGAAGGCGAGCGCATCACCGCGGTGCTCGCGATACGCGAATTCGAGGAGTCGCATTTCGTGTTCATGGCGACTGCTCAGGGCACGGTCAAGAAGACGCCGCTGCCGGCTTTCTCGCGTCCGCGCGCGAACGGCATCATCGCTGTCTCGCTCGAGCCCTCGGACTGTCTCGTGGGCGTCGCCCTGACGGACGGCGAGCGCGAGATCCTCCTGTCGACGACGGACGGCAAGGCGATCCGCTTCGCCGAGGACCAGGTCCGGCCGATGGGCCGCGAGGCCGGAGGCGTGCGCGGCATCAAGCTCGGGGACAATCAGCGCGTCACGTCGCTGATCGTCCTCGGCGAAGGTCCGATCCTCACGGTCTCCGAGCGCGGCTACGGCAAGCTCACCGAGATGGACGACTATCCGAGGCACGGCCGGGCCGGGCAGGGCGTGATCGCGCTGCAGACCAGCGACCGTAATGGCGCACTGGTGGGCGCGCGCCAGGTGCGTCCCGACGACGAGGTCATGCTGATCAATTCGAGCGGAACCCTCGTGCGCGTGCCGGTCAGCGACATTCCGGTGCTCGGGCGCAACACACAGGGCGTGCGCATCATGCGCCTGGAGGATGGCGAAAAGCTCGTCGGGATCGAGCGAATCGCGGGCGACGACTCGCAGGACGGCGAAGGGAGCGGCTGAAGCCGGGCGGGGCGTGCGCGTCTACAACTTCTCTGCGGGCCCGGCGGCCCTGCCGCTGCCCGTGCTGGAGCAGGCCCGCGACGAGCTGCTCGAGTGGAAGGGCGGCGCGTCGGTGATGGAGTTGAGCCATCGCGGCCGCGCGTTCATCGCCGTCGCCGAGCAGGCCGAGGCGGACCTGCGCGAGTTGCTCGCCATCCCGCCGGCCTACCGCGTCCTCTTCATGCAGGGCGGGGCGACCGCACAATTCGCGCTCGTCCCCATGAATCTGGCAGCGCCGGGCGCGGCGGCCGACTACGTAAACACTGGCCACTGGTCCACGCGCGCCATCCAGGAAGCCCGACGGTTCGTCAGCGTGACCGTCGCCGCCGACGAGTCCGCGTCGGCCTATACGACGGTGCCTGACGCGAGCGCGTTGAAGCCGCGTCCGGGCAGCACCTACCTGCACTACACGCCGAACGAAACCATCGGCGGCGTGGAATTTCCTTATGTTCCGGACACCGGGGACGTCCCGCTCGTGGCGGACATGTCCTCGACGATCCTGTCGCGGCCGGTCGACATCTCGCGCTACGGTCTCATCTATGCGGGCGCGCAGAAGAACATCGGTCCTTCCGGCATCACGGTCGTGATCGTGCGCGATGACCTCACGGGGCGCGCCCGCGACGGAACGCCGTCGGTGTTCGACTATCGCGCCGTCGCCGAGGCGGGCTCGATGCTCAACACGCCGCCGACCTTCGCGTGGTACTTCGCCGGACTCGTGTTCAAATGGCTCCTGCGCGAAGGCGGGTTGTTGGAGATGGCCCGCCGCAATCGCGCAAAGGCCGAGGCGCTGTACGCCGCGATCGACGCGTCGAGCTTCTACTCCAATCCGGTTGCCCGAAACTGCCGCTCCTGGATGAACGTGCCATTCAGGCTGGCGAAGCCGGACCTCGAAAAGAGCTTCCTGGAGAAAGCGGAAGCCGCCGGCCTCACCAACCTCGCGGGACACCGCGCGGTCGGCGGGATGCGCGCGAGCATCTACAACGCGATGCCGATGGAAGGCGTCGCGGCTCTCATCGGATTCATGCGCAACTTCGAGCGGCGGTACGGCTGATGCGATTCCGCATCCAGACGCTGAACAGCATTTCGCCGAAAGGGCTCGACCGGCTGCCGCGGGACCGCTACGAGATCGGGGACAC
>DATJFN010000025.1:0-2445 GCA_035495635.1 Steroidobacteraceae bacterium
GCTGCGGCGCGATGAAGTGCAGATCCCAGTGACGCCCGGCGAACTCGAGCGGCACCACCGCGTCGAAGCGCGGCGCGTCGCCGAGCAGCCGGAAGTCGTCGAGCGGCATGCCGGGCGCGGTCTGCGCGCTGTCGAAGAGCAGGCTGCGCGGCACGTTTTCCCCGCCCGCGACCGGGCCCGCGTCATACAGGCGATAGCGCATGGAGGTCATGGTGGTCTCGTCGAGCACCCCCGCCATCACCTTGCGCACGTTGAACCCGGCGCCGACCGTGCCGATGAAGGCGGCGCGGCGTGCTTCCACCGTGTCGAGCCGCGCGCCCTTGCGGTACACGGCGAGACGCATGGCGAGCCCGACCGAGCCGTCCTTGCCGACGTTGAGGAGGCGTCCCGAGGAGACGATCTCGCCCCGGTCGCGCTGACGGCTGACCGCGGCAGCCTGCGGCGCGGCGGCGATGACGTCGATGCCGAAGGCGAACTCGTTGCCTTCCCAGGGCTCGACATAGACGAGCACGTGGTACGCGGCGCGCGACCCGGGAGGCCGGATGGCAAAGCCCGGGTAGCCGCGTGGATCGAGGGTCCGGTCGTTACGAACCTCCTGCTCGAAGCGCTCCTTTTCAGCTGGGCGCACGTGGCGCGCGAAGTTGAGCTGCATGATGCCCGGGTAGTCCTTGCCGAGGTTGAGCGAATCGACGAAGCCATGGAACTCGGCCCGGTCGACCGAGTCGCGCGCCGCGAACAGCGCCTTCAACCCGTAGGTGACGCCGATATAGGACTGCAGGCGCCGATCGATGATGTGCTTCGCATCGGCGGCCTGGCGATCAAAGCGCAGCCGCGCGTCGTGCTGCTGGTCGTCGCGCACGTAGGTAAACAGCGTGACCGAAAGCGCAACGCCGGCAATGAGGACCGCCACCGGTCCCAAGAACCGCCCGGATGTCCAACGCGCCGCGTTCGCGTTGCCGCTCATCGCTCTCTCATCGAGAAAAAGAGGCCGGGAAGCTTCCCCGGCCCCGCATCCTACCTTCCGCTCAGGCCGCCGCAGACAACGCTGGACGAACCTTTGCATTCAGCTTTTCGGGCGCGGCCGAGCAGAATGCGCTCGCCGGCCGCGCGGAGCAGAACGCCGCTTCCGCCCTCGGCGCCGCGGAGCAGAAGGCGCTCGCCGGCCGCGCGGAGCAGAATGCCGCCCCGCTCGGCAGCGCCTCGCCGAACTCGCGCTCGTAGAGCGAATGCATGTTCTTTCCCGCCGCGCGCAGGTTCGCCGCGTCGTCCTCGCCGCGCATGCCGAAGTAGGGGAAGTGATGCAGGAAATAGCCGAACACGTTCTCGCAGTCCTGCGCGTACTTCATCGTGTCGAGGATGTGGCCGTGCCAGAACTTGTCGAGGTCCTTGGTCGGCGCGATCGTCTCGTCGGGAAACCTCACCAGCAGCGTGAGGAACCGCTTGTAGGCGAGCTCCATGCGGTCCACGTATTCCCGCGACCACCCCTGTCCCTCCTCCGCATCCATCAGCTTCAGCTTGATCGGATCGAGGTCGAGTTCCCGAATCGCCGCGACAACCTGGTCAACGTCCTTCGCAATGTGCGTCATCGATCGCTCCTTAGGTGTTGAGAAATGCGGAGCGACCGGGAGACGCTCCGCGACTGGACAAATTGACAAAGCCCCACTCCCTCCCGGCCGGGTCAGGGTAGGAAAGTGGCTACGCGACGTCTGTCAGGAAACCCTGATGCGGCTGCTAGGAGGTAATGCCGTGCCGGATGGCGAACTTGACGAGCGCGGGCAGGTCGCCGACCTCGAGCTTGACCATCAGTCGGCTGCGATAGGTGTCGATGCTCTTCGGCGAGACGCCGAGCAGCGCCGCGATCTCGTTGCTCGTGCTGCCCTCGACGACCAGCTTCAGCACCTGGCGCTCGCGCGCGCTGAGGCGGGCAAGCGGATCGTTGCGGCCGCGCTGGCGCGAGTACTCCTCGAACGCCTGCGGCGAGATCTTGCGGCTGAGAAAGCGCTGCCCGGCGTGCACGGTGCGCACCGCCTCGACCACCTCTGCGCCGGCCGACTCCTTGAGGACGTAGCCGCTCGCTCCCGCGCTCAGCGCCTGGTGGACGTACTCGCTGCCCGCGTGCATCGACAGCATGAGGAGCTTGGTGTCGGCGCACAGGTCATGGATCTGCCGTGCCGCCGCGATGCCGTCGACGCCCGGCAGCGAGACGTCGAGCACCGCGACGTCGGGATTCGCCTCGGCGCAGTAGCGCACCGCCGCGCCCGCCTCGCCGAACGCCGCCGCCACCTTGAAGTCCGGCTCGAGCTCGAGCAGCACGCGCAGCCCATCGCGCACCACCGCGTGATCGTCGACGAGGACGATGCTAACCGGCATCGGCGAGGGGCACTTCGACGGTGACGCGCGTGCCTGCCGCGTCCGACTCCACTCGCAGGCTGCCGCCGTGCGCTT
>DATJFN010000026.1:0-9517 GCA_035495635.1 Steroidobacteraceae bacterium
TGTGACCTTCGATGGGAAACTCCGCGGAGCCGGCCCGGACATGGCAGTGACCGTAGCGCTCGAGGACGAGATCGACATCAGCCGCGGCGACCTCCTCGTGCACCCGGACCGCGCGCCCTCGGTGAGCCGGATCTTCGACGCGCACATCATCTGGATGAGCGACACGCCGCTGCTGCCGGGCCGCCAGTACGAGTTCAAGCTCTCGCACCGCTATTTCCGCGGCACGATCGAGACCATCCACCACCGCGTGGACGTCAACGATCTGAGCGAGCACGAAGCCAAGGAACTGAAGCTGAACGAGGTCGGGCTCTGCCGCATCGTGCTGGCCGAGCAGGCCGCCTTCGACACCTACGGCACCTGCCGCGCGACCGGCTCGCTGATCGTCGTTGACCGCGTCAACCACGGCACGGCCGGGGCGGGGATGATCCTGCGGAGCGCCGCGCCGCAGGGCGCGCACGACGTCTCGGTATTCTGGCAGCCGACGCGCGTGACCCACGAGCAGCGCGCGAACCAGAAGGCTCAGCGTCCCTGCATCCTGTGGTTCACCGGCCTCTCGGGCGCCGGCAAGTCAACGATTGCGAACGCGGTCGAGCAGACGCTCTTCCTGCGCGGGCACCACAGCTACCTCCTAGACGGCGACAATATCCGGCACGGCCTCAACAAGGACCTCGATTTCAGCGACGAGGGCCGGATCGAGAACGTGCGCCGTATCGGCGAGGTCGCAAAGCTCTTCGTGGATGCGGGCCTCATCGTCGTCACGGCCTTCATTTCGCCGTTCCGCAGCGACCGGCGCCTGGTGCGCGACCTCGTGAAGCAGGGCGAGTTCGTCGAGGTCTACGTCTCGACCCCGCTCGAGGTCTGCGAGCAGCGCGACCCCAAGGGCCTCTACGTTAAGGCGCGCGAGGGCAAGATCAAGAACTTCACCGGCGTGACGTCGCCCTACGAAGCGCCGGAAGCGCCCGAGATCGTCATCGACAGCTCCAAGATCTCGGTGCCGGAGTGCGTCGACAAGGTGATCCGCTACCTCGAGGCGCAGGGGCGCCTCAAGAGCTGAGCCATGCTGGTGCCGGTCATCCTGTCGGGCGGCGCTGGCACGCGGCTCTGGCCGCTGTCGCGGGAGCTTTACCCCAAGCAGTTCCTGCCGCTCGTCGGCGAGCGGACGATGATCCAGGAGACGGCGCAGCGCTCCGTCGGCCTGCCCGGCGTTACCGGGCCGGTCGTCGTCTGCAACGAGGCGCATCGCTTCCTGGTCGCGGAGCAGTTGCGCGAGGCAGGTTTCGCGCCGGCGGCGATCCTGCTGGAGCCGTCGGGCCGGAACACGGCGCCCGCGGTCGCGGTGGCCGCGCTCGCGACGCTCGCGCGCGCCGCGCGCGAGGGCTGGGCGGCGGAGGAGCCGCTCCTCCTGGTGCTCCCGGCCGACCACGTGCTCCCGGACCTTGCGGCATTCCACCGCGCGGTCATCGCGGCGATGCCCGCGGCCCGTGAAGGCCGGTTCGTGACGTTCGGCGTCGTGCCGACGCACGCCGAGACGGGCTACGGCTATATCCGGCAAGGCGGCCGCGACGGGCCGGCACGGCCGGTCGCGGAATTCATCGAGAAGCCCGATGCCGCGCGCGCGCAGGCCTTCGTTGAAAGCGGCGACTACTTCTGGAACAGCGGCATGTTCCTGCTGCCGGCGCGCGCCTACCTCGAGGAGCTCGGACGACTCGACCCGGCCATGCTCGGCGCCTGCCGCAAGGCCTTCGAGTCGGCGGCAATCGACCTCGACTTCGTGCGCCTGGACAAGACGGCCTTCGAGTCCTGCCGCGCGGACTCGATCGACTACGCCGTCATGGAGAAGACTGCGCGTGCGTCGGTCGTTCCGCTGGCGGCCGGCTGGAGCGACGTCGGCTCCTGGGCCGCGCTCCAGGATGCGCTCGCGGGCGATGAGAGCGGCAACGTCACGCGCGGCGACGTCGTCGCAGAAGATGCGAAGGACTGCCTTCTCTATTCAACGGACCGCCTGGTGGCGGCGGTCGGCCTCCAGGGCCACGTCGTGATCGAGACCAAGGACGCCGTGATGGTCGCGCCGAAATCGCGCGTCCAGGACGTCAAGCGCCTGGTCGAGCGTATGAAGAAAGCGGGGCGCACCGAGCCCGGCCTGCACCGGGAAGTGTTCCGGCCGTGGGGAAGCTACGACAGCGTCGACGCCGGCCCGCGCTTCCAGGTCAAGCGGCTCACCGTGAAGCCGGGCGCCAAGCTGTCGCTCCAGAAGCACGCGAAGCGCGCAGAGCACTGGGTCGTCGTGAAGGGCAAGGCCCGCATCACGCGCGATGATGAAGTCTTCGACCTCGGCGAAAACGAATCGACGTACATCCCGATCGGTGCCGTCCACCGCATCGAGAACCCGGGCACCGAGCTCCTCCAGATCATCGAGGTCCAGTCGGGCAGCTACCTCGGCGAGGACGACATCGTCCGCATCGAGGATACTTACGGCCGCCAGGGCCGCACGGACTGAGCATGCCGAACGCGGGGGGGCGCATGACTGTGCCGCTGCTCGACCTCAAGCCGCAGTACCGCGCGCTGAAGGCCGAGCTCGACGCCGCGATGCTCCAGGTCGCGGCGACGCAGATGTTCATCCTGGGTCCCGAGGTGCGCGCACTCGAGGCCGAGATCGCCGCCTACTGCGGCGCGAAGCATGGCATCGGCCTTTCCTCGGGCACCGATGCGCTCCTCATCGCACTCATGGCTTACGGAATCGGGCCCGGCGACGAGGTCGTCACGAGCTCGTACACGTTCTTCGCGACCGGCGGGACCATCGCACGCGTCGGCGCGCGCCCGGTCTTCCTTGACATCGACCCGGTGGACTTCAACCTCGACGCGCGGCTCCTGGCCGACTTTCTCGCCGGCTGCGAGCGGCGCGCGGAAGGGCTTTTCAACCGCGCCACCGGCGGGCGCGTCAGCGCCTTGATGCCCGTGCACCTCTACGGGCAGTCGGCCGACATGGACGCCATCATGGCGCTCACACGGGAGTACGGGCTGCCGGTCATCGAGGACGCGGCCCAGGCGATAGGGACGGAGTGGAAGGGGCGGCGCGTCGCCGGCATCGGCGAGATCGGCTGCCTCTCGTTCTTCCCGACCAAGAACCTCGGCGCGTTCGGCGACGCCGGCATGTGCGTCACGAACGACGACGCGCTCGCGTCGAAGCTCCGCATCCTGCGCGTACATGGCGGCGAGCCGAAGTACTACCACCACGTCATCGGCGGGAACTTCCGCATCGACGAGATCCAGGCCGCGGTGCTCCGCGTGAAGTTCAGGCACCTGGAGGACTGGCACGCGGCGCGGCAGCGGAACGCGGCCCATTATGACCGCGCCTTCGCCGCGGCCGGGACGGCCGCTCGGGTGGCCACGCCGACCGCTCGTCCGGTGTGCCGGCACATCTACAATCAGTATGTGATCCGGGTCCCGGATCGGGACCGCCTGCGTACCTACCTTGGCGAGCAGGGAGTGGGCACGGAGATTTATTACCCGGTGCCGCTGCACATGCAGCAATGCTTCGCCTACCTGGGCTACCGGCCCGAGGACTGCCCTGAATCGGCGCGGGCCGCGCGCGAGACGCTGGCACTGCCGATCTACCCGGAACTGGAGGAGCGGCAGCTGCAATACGTCGTCGACACGATCGCCGCGTTCTACCGCAAGCCATGAGCGACATGGACCTATCGACCGCATTCAAGGCCTACGACGTCCGGGGCCGCATTCCGGACGAGCTAAACCCGGAGACCGTGTACCGGATCGGCCGGGCCTATGCCGCGTGGCTGAAGCCGTCCCGCGTCGCGATAGGCCGCGACATCCGGCATTCGAGCGCGGAGCTCGGCGAGGCCCTGATACGCGGGCTCAACGACGCCGGCGTCGACGTGGTGGACATCGGCCTCTGCGGCACCGAATGCGTGTACTTCGCGACGTCCTCGCTCGGGCTCGACGGCGGCGTCATGGTGACCGCGAGCCACAACCCGCCGGACTACAACGGGCTCAAGTTCGTGCGCGGGCAGTCGCGGCCGGTCAGCGGCGACACGGGCCTCCAGGAGATACGCGCCCTCGCCGAGGCCGGCGAGTTCGCGGATACCGCGAGGCGCGGCAGCTGCGCGCCCGTCGACATCAAGGCGGCCTGGCGCGACCACGTCCTCTCCTACATTGACGGCGCGCGCCTCAAGCCACTGTCCATCGTCTGTAACGCAGGCAATGGCGGCGCCGGGGAGTGGATCGACCTGCTCGAGGACGAGCTGCCGTTCCGGTTCACCAAGGTTCACCACGAGGCCGATGGCGACTTCCCGAACGGCGTGCCGAACCCGATGATCGAGGAAAACCGCGAGGTGACCGCGCGCCACGTGCGGCTCGCGCGCGCCGACCTCGGCATCGCCTTCGACGGCGACTTCGACCGCTGCTTCTTCTTCGACGAAGACGGGCGCTTCATCGACGGCTACTACATCGTCGGCCTGCTGGCGTCCACGTTCCTCGAGCAGAACCGCGGCGCGCCGATCGTCCACGACCCGCGCGTCGTCTGGAACACGCAGCAGGTCGTGCGCGCGGCGGGCGGGCGGCCGGTGCAGTGCAAGTCGGGCCACGCGTTCATGAAGCACTGCATGCGCGAGGCGGACGCCATCTACGGCGGCGAGATGAGCGGGCACCATTACTTCCGCGAGTTCGCCTACTGCGACAGCGGCATGATCCCGTGGGTCGTGCTGGCCCA
Source organism: Steroidobacteraceae bacterium (assembly GCA_035495635.1). Classification (GTDB taxonomy): domain Bacteria; phylum Pseudomonadota; class Gammaproteobacteria; order Steroidobacterales; family Steroidobacteraceae; genus SCUD01. The sequence continues at coordinate 4,727 of DATJFN010000026.1, forward strand.
GCACCTGTCGCGGACCGGCAAGACGCTGTCATCGCTCGTCGACGAGCGCATCAAGCTCTTCCCGTCGAGCGGCGAGATCAATCGACGGATCGCCGACCCGAAGGCGGCGGTCGACGCGGTCCGGCAGCGCTACCAGCCGGGATCGGTCAAGATCGAGACGGTGGACGGGCTCTCGATCGAGCATCCCCGCTGGCGCTTCAACCTCCGGAGCTCGAACACCGAGCCGCTCGTCAGGCTGAATGTCGAGTCGCGAGGCGACACGGCGCTCATGCAGGAAAAGACCGCCGAGATCCTCGGCCTGCTCGACTGGTTCACCTGATCAGCGGGCGCGCGCCGCCTCGCGCCGGTCGAGGATCGCGCTCGTCGAGGCAGCCGCGTTCAGGATGGCGCGGTACTGCGGAACGATGCGATTCCAGGTGAGTGACGCCGCCCGGCGCACGCCGCGCTCGGAGAGCTCTTCGATCAGCGCGGGATCGGCGACGAGCCGCTCGAGCGCCTTCCGGATTCCCTTCGGGTCGCCCTTCGGCACGACGATGCCGGCGTTGCCGACGACTTCAGCGCAGCCCTCTGCGTCCGAAGTGACCACGGCGCAGCCCGCATCCATCGCCTCAAGCAGCACCATGGGGAAGTTCTCCTGGATGGAAGGGAACACCAGGATGCTCGACGATTCGTAGAGCATGCGGAGCGACTCGGGGGCGACAAAGCCGACGAAGCGCACTTTCGGCGCCACGCGCCGGGCGCGCGCCTCGAGCTCCGCGCGATACGGGCCGTCGCCGGCGATGATCAGCTCCCAGCCGTTCTCCATGCCGGACACGGCGTCGATGAAGTACTGGATGCCCTTGCGCGGGAACATGCGGGCGACCACCAGGATCCGGTGGCGCCGCGGCTCACCGAAGTTCATGAGCGGCCAGTGCCCGTTCGGCACGATCGAGACGGGTGCCTGGCCGCCCTCGCGCGCAATCAGGCGGGCGAGGAAGCGCGAAGGCGAGGTGACCGCCGCGGCATCGTGCAGGATGCGCTTCCAGGAGGGGCGCAGCAGGTTGTGCAGGAGGCCGAACCGGTCCGGGTTGTAGCCCGGCACGTCCGAACCGTGCGCTGTCAGCACGTAAGGGATTCGGAAGCGCCGGGAAAGGGCCCAGGCGACCGCGCCCGAGGGCAGGATGAAATGCGCGTGGATGACGTCCGGAGGGTCGCGCCGGATCATCTCGGCACCGAGGCGATAGGCGGGCAGCAGCGTCGTCAGCAGCTCAGCCGCGGTCGTGTAGTGCACGTGCCGCCGCACGCAGGACGCGCGATGAATCTCGACACCGTTCAGCCTCTCCTGCTGCGGCAGGCCCTTCATGGCGGACGTGAGCACCCGGACTTCGTCGCCGTTCCGGACCAATTCCTCGTTGACCGCGGCCGCCACCCGGCTGCCGCCGCCGCCGATCGGCAAGTACTCGTAGGTGAGCGAAATGACTTTCATGCGTGCGCGACCTCCAATCCCTGGGCGCCAAATCCTGCTTCGATCGCATGTTTCCGGACTGTAGCGCCAAGCGCTTCGGCGCGCTGTCGGAGATCCACACGCGCCTCCAGCGCCGCCTCGGCCGCTGCGACCAGAGTCGTGACGCCCCAGGTGTCCGGGCACTGGTCGAGCGGCAGCGAGCGCGTCGTCAGGCCGAGGAGCTCATACAGCCCGTCGAACTTCGAGTTGTAGGACAGGCCGACAAAAGGCACGCCCATGCCGGCCGCGAGGATGAGCGGATGCATGCGGGCGGAAACGACAATCGTCGCCTGGCCAAGCAGCGCCTTGTAGAGCCGGGGCTCGGCGATGCGCGCGATTCGTACGTGCGCGCCAGGCATGCGCCAGCGCAGCGCCTCGCAGGCCGCATCGTCCGCCTCGTGCTCCGTCGTGTAGCCGGGCAGCAGGAGGATGACGGCATCGAGACGCAATCGAAGCGCCTCCAGCGACCTGGAGACGACGCCCAGCATGCCTTCGAAGCGGGCGTGGTCGCGCTTGAGGTCGAGGCCGAAACCGAACCGCACGCTGTTCGGGATGAAACCGCCCCGTTCGTGGTACCAGCGCCGGATGGTCGCCGCGATCAGCGGCTTGCCTTCGCGAAAGCCGAGGCGGCGAAGCTGCTCGCGCGCCTCGTCCTGCGGCGCCGGCTCGAGCATGAACGCCGGGTCCGGGACGATCTCGAGAGGCTTCGAGGTGCAGGCTGCGAGCGCGTCGCGCGCGAACCGGTCCCGCACGGAAATGCTCCTGAGGGTGGCGCAGGCGAGGCGCGCGGCCGCGCGGCTTTCCGGGTGGCGGAGCGGGCCGGCTCCGACCGCGAGGCCGGCGATCTCGGAGTTGAAGGCCTTGAGGAAGGCGACGCGCGCCGCCCAGTACGGCATCTTGATCCGGCTGTCATCATCCTGGAACAGGCCGCCCCCCGCGACGATCACGCGGTTGGCCGCGGATGCCGCACGCACAAGCGCGCGCAGTCCGCGGCTGCCACGCGGAATCACCTGAGAAACGCCCCGGAGGTTGGAATGGATGGTCGGTGAGCCGACGATCCCGATTTCGACGCTGGGATCGTGCGCGTGGAGGCAGCGGACGACCGCGTTCAGGATCGCGCGATCGCCGACGTTGTAGTCCACGTCGCCGCCCAGCAGAAGAATCCGCGCGCCAGACCGCGGCATAGTCACGAGCCTCCTTCACCATGCCCCAAGCTGCAATGCTAGGGCCCGGCCGGACACCCCGCCGGGACTGGATCACAGCTTGTGCGGAGCATACCGCGCGGTTCAGGCCGCGCGGAGCTTGTCTCTGTAACTGTTTGATTATAAAAGATTAGCTGGAAGCGTGGTGGGCGGTACTGGATTTGAACCAGTGACCCCTGCCGTGTGAAAGCAGTGCTCTACCGCTGAGCTAACCGCCCGCCGGGTCGGCGATTCTACGGGCGGCCGTCCAAGGGGGTCAACGCGATAGAATCGCCGCCCCATGACGGTACGCACCCGCTTTGCCCCCAGCCCGACCGGGCTCCTGCACATCGGCGGCGTTCGCACGGCGCTTTTCTGCTGGCTCTACGCCCGCCGCCACGGCGGGGTCTTCATCCTGCGCGTGGAGGACACGGACCGCGAGCGTTCGACGCCCGAGGCGGTGCAGGTGATCCTCGACGGCATGCGCTGGCTCGGCCTCGACGCCGACGAGGGGCCGTTCTATCAGACCCAGCGCTATCCGCGTTACCGGGAGGTCATCCGCGAGTGGCTCGCGGCCGGCAAGGCCTACCACTGCTACTGCAGCAAGGAAGAGCTCGAGGCGATGCGTAACGCCCAGCTCGCGCGCAAGGAAAAGCCGCGCTACGACGGCCGCTGCCGAAGCCGGCGGGAGCCGGTTGCGGGCGTCACGCCGGTCGTGCGGTTCAAGAACCCGCTCGAGGGCGCGGTCGTGGTGGCCGACGCGGTGCACGGCGACGTCGTGTTCCAGAACTCGGAGCTCGACGACCTCATCATCGAGCGCTCCGACGGCAACCCGACCTACAACTTCTGCGTGGTGGTCGACGACTACGACATGAAAGTGACGCACGTGATCCGGGGCGACGACCACCTCAACAACACGCCGCGACAGATGAACATGCTGCGCGCGATGGGCGTCGAGCCGCCGGTGTATGCCCACCTGCCGATGATCCTCGGGCCGGACGGGACGAAGCTGTCGAAGCGCCACGGCGCGGTGTCCGTGCTCGCCTATCGTGAGGAGGGCTACCTGCCGGAAGCGCTGCTCAACTACCTCGCGCGGCTCGGCTGGTCGCACGGGGATCAGGAGATCTTCACCCTCGAGGAGATGACGGCGCTCTTCGACATCGCTGACGTCAACAAGTCCGCCTCGGCCATCAACCCGGACAAGCTTGCCTGGATCAATCAGCAGCACCTCATGCGCCTGCCACCCGGCAAAGTCGTGCCGGAGTTGCGCTGGCAGCTCGAACGGCTCGGCGTTTCGGCAGCTTCGGACTCGATGCTGGAATCCGTGGTCCTGGCGCAGCGCGAACGCAGCAAGACCCTCAAGGAGATGGCCGAAGCCAGCCGGTTCTTCTTCGAGCCGCCAAAGGATTACGAGGAGAAGTCGGCCCGCAAGCACCTGACGGCGGAGGCCGCGCCGGTGCTCGAGCAGTCGAAGGCTGCGCTCCGCGCGCTGGTCGACTGGAATCCCGCGCCGATCCACGCCGCCATCCAGGCCCAGGCCGAGGCGGGCGGACTTGGACTCGGCAAGGTCGCGCAGCCGATCCGGGTCGCGGTGTCGGGTGGCAGCGTTTCGCCGCCGATCGACCAGACGCTGTCGATTCTTGGGCGGGACGAGACGCTCGCGCGCCTCGAGCGGGCGATCGCCTACGCAAGGCGTTGACACTGCGGGGGTTCTTCCGGAGAATTCGCCCCCTCTGAAGGGGCCATAGCTCAGCTGGGAGAGCGCTTGCATGGCATGCAAGAGGTCGACGGTTCGATCCCGTCTGGCTCCACCAATTTTCGGCCGCGTCCCCATCGTCTAGAGGCCTAGGACACGACCCTTTCACGGTCGCGACCGGGGTTCGAATCCCCGTGGGGACGCCAATCCGATTCTTCGCTGCGCGAGCGTGACGGGCTGGCCGCCGGTCTTGAGTTGAACGAATCAAAAGACTTGGCTCGCAAACTTCGCGCAAACACATGAGTTCCTAATTTTCCGGATGCAGGCCATCGCAGAGACGATCGAGATCGCCCTCGCGCCGCTGTCCTACACCCCGATCGTTGTTTGCTTCTGCGAGCGCACACACACTCAAGTCATCACGACGCCGCAGG
>DATJFN010000027.1:0-11329 GCA_035495635.1 Steroidobacteraceae bacterium
ACGCGGTCGATCAGCACGAAGCCGGGCTCGGCGAAGTCGTAGGTCGAGCCCATGATGACGTCCCACAGCCGCCGCGCTGGCAGGACCCGGTACACCTTGCAGGCCACGAGACCGTCCTCGTTCGCGACGTAGCCCTCGATATCCGGCCACTCGCGCCAGACGAAGGCGTGCGGGTCGTGCAGGTCGTGCTTTTCCGGGTCGTACTCGCGCAACGACAGCGGGAAAGCGAGCTTCCACTCGCGGTCTCCGCGCACCGCCTCGATGAACTCGTCCGTCACGAGCAGCGAGAGGTTGAACTGCCGCAGGCGCCCGTTCTCGCGCTTGGAGCGGATGAAGTCGATGGCGTCCGGGTGGCTGACGTCGAAGGTGCCCATCTGCGCGCCGCGGCGTCCGCCCGCCGAGGAGACGGTGAAGCACATCTTGTCGTAGATATCCATGAAGGACATCGGGCCGGACGTGTGCGCGCCGGCGCCGGCGACGTAGGCGCCGCGCGGCCGAAGCGTCGAGAATTCGTAGCCGATGCCGCAGCCGGCCTTCAACGTGAGCCCGGCCTCGTGCACCTTGTTGAGGATGTCGTCCATCGAGTCGTGGATGGTTCCCGACACCGTGCAGTTGATCGTCGAAGTCGCCGGCTTGTGCGCGAGCGCCCCGGCATTCGACATGATGCGGCCCGCCGGGATCGCGCCCTTGCGCAGCGCCCACAGGAAGCGCTCGTAGAGCTCCTCGCGGCGCGCGGGATCCTCGACGTCGGCCAGGGTCTTCGCGACGCGCGCGAACGTGTCGTCCATCGTCGCGTCGATCGGCGAGCCGTCCTTGGCGGTGAGCCGGTATTTACGGTCCCAGATGTCGAGCGACGCCTCCTGGAACGGGATTTCCTCGACGTCTTTGTGCTCGATTCTGACCGCTGTGCTCATTTTGTCCGCGCCGCTCCCCTCGCCCCACCGTTCCACCAATCGCCGGAGAAATCTCGCCCGGGCATGCGCGATAAGGCGTTGCCTGCGTCCGACCTCACGTGGCTCCCTGACTCTTCTCTGCCGACCGGCTCCGCTTTCGACCGGCGACCACAAGATCTTGTGTCAGGGTTGCGAAATTATTTCCGCGAGGCCGGTGGTGTCAAGGATTTCCTTATGGAAAAAATCGGCCTTGAAAGATGATTGTTTTTCAATGGGTTATAAAAATCATCTAAGACTGTTTCCGCCTGCCCCAGGGAACAAACCCCAGGGAGGACCCAATTCTGCGCAACACAACATCTTGTATGCGCAAAAATGGCACAAAATACGCACAGTTTTTTCACACAGACGCTCGCACAGCGGAAAAACAAGGCTCGCGCGCATCGGAACTTGTCATCTTCCGGCCCGGTCAGACATCGCGCCCCATCGAGGTTGCCTCCCATGAAAAAAACACTCGCGGCCGCCCTGGCAGTCGCCGCTTTCGCGCTTTCCGCCCCGGTTTTCGCCCAATCCCAGCTCCCCTCCTTCGCCCCGGTGATCAAGAAGGCCGCGCCCGCAGTGGTCAACATCGGCGTGAAGGGCACGGTCGCCGCGCCGCGCAACCCGTTCTTCGACGATCCCGGATTCCGCCGCTTCTTCGGCCTCCCGCCGGATGCGCAGCCGCGTGAGCGGGAGTTCCGGAGCGCTGGCTCCGGCGTCATCGTCGACGCGAAGAACGGCTACATCGTGACGAATGCGCACGTCGTCCAGAACGCGAGCGAGATCACCGTGACGCTGATGGACGACGTCGAGCTGAAAGCCGAAATCGTCGGCGCGGACGAGCGCTCGGACGTCGCGGTCGTCCGCGTCAAGGACGCGACCCTGCCCGCAGAGATGCACCTCGCGGACTCCTCCAAACTCCAGGTCGGCGACTTCGTGATCGCGATCGGCAATCCCTTCGGTCTGCAGCACACGGTCACATCCGGCATCGTGAGCGCGCTCGGCCGCTCCGGCATCAGCCGTGACGGCCTCGAGGACTTCATCCAGACCGACGCCGCGATCAACCCGGGCAACTCGGGCGGCGCGCTGGTCGGCCTCGACGGCGACCTTGTCGGCATCAACTCCGTGATCCTGTCGCAGACTGGCGGCAACATTGGCATCGGATTCGCGATCCCCTCCAACATGGTCCGCTCCGTCATGGAGCAGCTGATCGAGACCGGGCAGGTCAACCGCGGCCAGCTCGGCGTGATGACGCTCCCGCTGACGCCGGAATTCCGCAAGAGCCTCGGCCTGCCCGAGAACACGCAGGGCGCACTCGTCCAGCAGGTGACCGAGGGCTCGGCGGCGGCCAAGGCCGGCATTGAAACCGGCGACGTGATCACGTCGGTCCGCGGCGCTCCGATCAAGAGCAATACCGAGCTTCGCAACACGATCGGCATGCTGAAGGTGGGCGACTCCGTGGACATCGGCTTGCTGCGCGAAGGCAAGCCGAAGAGCGTGACCGCGATCCTCAAGGAGCCGGCGCAGATCCCGGACGCGTCGACAATTCACCCGGCCCTCACCGGCGCGGAGCTCGTCGAGGTATCGGAAGATACCGCGGGCGGCATCCGCATCCGCACGGTGGCGCCAGGCAGTCCCGCCGCCCAGGCGGGCCTCCTGGCCGACGATCGGATCATCGCGGTGAATCGCCAGCGTGTGTCGACGATCGCGCAGTTGCGCGACGCGGCCAAGGGCCAGACCTCGATGCTGATCCAGCTGCGTCGCGGCAATCAGGTCCTGCTCCTGCCGCTCCGCTGACGCCGGACCTGCGCGGACTTCGCAGCCGGGACCCGCTCGTTCGCGCCGCCGGAACTTACGCGCTCACTCGCGGGTCCCGGCGGCACGCCCGCGCGGGTCGATGGCTGCGAGCGTACGCGACCGACCGATTTCCGCGCCGGCGATACGGCGTGCCTATAATCGTGTCGTGGCAGCACGTTCAATCTGCGTGCTTGGCGGCTCGGGCTTCGTCGGCACGCATTTATGCGCCGCGCTCGCGCGTGACGGCTGGCGCATCACCGTCCCGACCCGCGATCCAGTCCGTGCCCAGCACCTGGCGCCGATCCCATCTCTCAAGCTCGTCGCGGCCGATGTCCACAACCCGGACGCGCTCCGCGCGCTTTGCGCCGGCCAGTACGCCGCCGTCAATCTCGTCGGCATCCTGAACGAGAAAGGCCGGAGCGGCTCGGGCTTCGCGCAGGCGCACGTCGAGCTCGTGCGCAAGCTCGTCGAGGCCTGCCGTCGTGAGCGCGTCGACCGCCTGCTGCACGTCAGCGCGCTGAATGCGGACGCGGACGGCGGCACGAGCCATTACCTGCGCAGCAAGGGCCGCGGCGAACGCGTGATCCGCGGCGAGTCCGGCCCGGACCTCGCCTGGACGATCTTCCAGCCGTCAGTGATCTTCGGCCCGCGCGACGATTTCGTGAATCGGTTTGCCAGGCTCCTGCGCGCGATCCCGCTGGGGCTGCCGCTCGCGCGTCCCGGCGCGCGTTTCGCGCCGGTGTGGGTCGGCGACGTCGTCGCGGCGCTCCAGCGCGCGCTCGCCGACGAGGCGACCGCGGGCGAGTGCTACGAGCTCTGCGGGCCCGAGCGGCTCGCGCTCGTCGACATCGTGCGGCGCATCCGCGACCGGCTCGGTGTCTCGCGCGCGGTCATCGGCATTCCCGACCTCGCGGCCCGGCTTCAGGCCGCGATTTGCGACTTCGTGCCGGGCAAGCCCTTCTCGACGGACAACTACCGGTCGCTACTCGTCGACAGCGTGTGCAAGGTCAACGGCCTCGCGCGCCTCGGAATCCGGCCGCAGCCGCTCGACGCCATCCTGCCGAAGTTCCTCACGTAGCCGGCGAGGCGTCGAGTCTCAACCCGGCGGACAGAGCTTTGCGCGCCCCGCCGCGTCGTTTTCGAGCGCCTTCATCGCCGCGTAGAACGCGGCCAGGTCGCCGTCCTGCCGCTCAAGCTCGGATCGGAGGGCCGGGACACAGCGCTCGTAAGTGGCGACAGCCACGAGCCGCGCGTTGTTGAAGTCGCCGATCGCGGAATGGGCGCCGGCTTTCAGCGCCCCGCGCAGTCGCGCGAACTCGGCGGCCTTCTCCGCGCGCATCTCGTCGGGCGCAAGCGGCTTCGCATAAAGGGCGGCGAGGCGGCGTCGCGTCTCGACCATCAGTTCGGCCGCTTTCCTTTCCTGCTCGCGAACCGTCAGGAACTTGTCGAGGTCGGCTTGACGCCCTTCGTGTACAAGCCAGCGCCTGAGCCCCTCGGTCTCGACGACCGTCGCGAACGCCTCGTTGAAGTCGCTGTCGCCCTGCGCGTAGACCGCCTGGTGCGCGAGCTCGTGGAAGATGAATGCGGCGAGCTCGTTGTCGCCGTAGCCGAGCATTGTGTTCAGCACGGGGTCGCGCAGGTGGCCAAGCGTCGAGTAGGCGATCGAGGGTCCCGTGAAGACGTCGTAGCCCTTGGACCTCAGCTTGCCGGCCGCCTTGTTCGCGAGCTCTTCCTCGAAATAGCCGCGATAGCTCACGCAGCCGGCGATCGGAAAGCACCAGTGTTTCGGCACGACCGAGAATTCCGGCGCTGCGAAGAGATTCCACGTCGCGTAGCGCCTCCCGAGATCGGCGAAGGTCCGGTAGCTGCCGTTGTCCGGCAGGCCGAGGTCGCTCATCGCGAAGTCGCGGGCGCGTGCCGCGAGCTCGAGACGCCGCTTCAACGTGGCGTCCGTGTCCGGGCGCGCGATCACTTCCTCGATCGGCTCGCGCTTGCCGTTCATCTCCATCTGCCCGGCGGCCAGGTGCATGTAGTAGCACCCGGGCAGCACGAGGGAGGCCGCGGCAGCCGCGAGCAGCCGGGCCGGAAGCAGCGGCGAATCGCGTAACATGATGCGATGAAAGTCTATCTGGTCGGCGGCGCCGTTCGCGACGAGCTGCTCGACCGGAAGCCCGCCGAGCGCGACTGGGTCGTGGTCGGCGCGACCCCGCAGCAGATGACGGACGCGGGTTTCAGGCAGGTGGGTCGCGATTTCCCGGTGTTCCTGCACCCCGAGACCGGCGAGGAATACGCGCTCGCCCGCACCGAGCGCAAGACCGGCCCTGGCTATCGCGGATTCGAAGTCGCGTTCTCGCCCGACGTCACGCTCGAGGACGACCTGCGTCGGCGCGACCTCACGATCAATGCCATGGCGCGCGACGGGGACGGTGGATTGATCGATCCTTACGGCGGCCGCGCCGACCTCGAGGCGAGAAAGCTGCGCCACGTGTCGGACGCGTTCAACGAGGATCCCGTGCGCATCCTGCGAGTCGCGCGCTTCCTGGCGCGCTACGAGCCGCTCGGGTTTTCGATCGCGCCCGAGACGATGGCGCGCATGCGCGCGATGGTGGCCGCCGGCGAGGCGGATGCGCTCGTCGCAGAGCGCGCCTGGCAGGAGACCGCCAAGGCGCTGGCCGAGCCTGCGCCGGCCGCCTGGATGCGGGCGCTGCGAGAATGTGGCGCGCTGGCGCGCATTTTCCCAGAGCTCGACGCGCTCTATGGCGTGCCGCAGCCCGAGAAGTGGCACCCGGAGATCGACACCGGCCTGCACATGGAGCTCGTGCTCCAGGCGGCTGCCGACCTCACGCCGGAGCCGCGAATCCGCTTTGCCGCGCTGATGCACGACCTCGGCAAGGGCCGCACGCCGCGCTCGCGCTGGCCGCGCCATGTCGGCCACGAGGAGTCCGGCGCGCGACTGGTCGAGGCGGTGTCGGAACGGCTGCGTGTCCCCACCGATTTCCGCGAGCTCGCCGTGCTCGCCGCACGCTGGCACGGTCTCGCGCACCGGTCGCTCGAGCTTCGGCCCCGCACGGTGCTGGAGCTCCTCGAGGCCTGCGACGCATTCCGCCGGCCCGAGCGATTCCGCGAGCTCTTGATCGCCTGCGAAGCCGACCATCGCGGGCGCGGCGGCTTCCGCGAGCGCCCTTATCCGCAGGGCGATCGCCTGCGTGAGGCGCAGGCGACCGCGATGGCCGTCGCATTGACGGAGGCCGACCGCGCGGGCCTCACGGGCGAGAAAATTGGCGAGCTGCTGCGGCGGCGCCGGCTGGCGGCCCTGAAAGCCGGAGCCTGATCAGGCGAACAGCCAGAACAGGATCCCGGCCACCACGAAGCGATAGATCGCGAAAGGACCGAGGCCGATGCGATTGATCACGCGCAGCAGCCAGGCGATGCAGAGGTAGCCCGTGACGCCGGCGACGGCAACGCCGAGCCCGATGATGCCCCAGTCGGGATGCGGGACGTCGCTCGTCACGAGCTTCAGCCCTTCGTACGCGCCCGCCATGCCGATTCCCGGCACCGCCAGCAGGAAGGAGAAGCGCGCCGCGGCCTCGCGCGTGAGGCCGAGCGTCCGCGCCATCGTCATGGTCACGCCCGAGCGCGATGTGCCTGGCATCAGCGAGAGCGCCTGCGCGCAGCCGACGAGGAGCGCATCGCGCCAGCCGACCGAGGGCACGTCGCGCACGCTCTTGCCGAAGCGGTCCGCGAGCCACATGAGGAGGCCGAAGAAGGAGAGCGTCGTCGCAACGGCGACGGGATTCCGCAGCTTCTCCTCGATCGCGCCGCCGAACGCGAGCCCGACGAGGCCGACCGGAATCGTGCCGAGGATCACGCACCAGGCGAGGCGCGCATCCGGCGTCAGCCCGCGGCCGGCGAGCGAGCCGAACCACGCGACGATCATCGCGACGAGTTCGCGCCGGAAGTAGGCGATCACCGCGAACAGCGTGCCGACGTGGACCGCGACATCGAACGCGAGCCCCTGGTCCGGCCAGCCGAAGAAATATGGCACGAGCACGAGGTGGCCCGAGCTCGAGATCGGCAGGAACTCCGACAGGCCCTGCACGAGGGCGAGGACGATGGCTTGTACCGGATCCAAGGGGACTCCCAAGTGGCCGCGACAGTCTACAGGCTCGCCGACAAGTCCCTGAATCCAAATCCCAGGATTGGGACTTCGATACCGCGCAGGAGCGCCATCAGCTTGAAACGTTCGCCCATCTCGCCCGGCAGGAGCAGCGTCTCCGCGGCCTGCCGGTGAGCGGCGCGCTCACTCGCGGTCGCCGTTTCGGTGAGGCGCGCGAGTTCGCGATCGATGCCGGTCTCGAGAAGGTAGTGCGCCTGCGTCGCGAACCCGCCGAGCGCGAGGCCGGAACTCGCCGCATCCTCCGCCAGAGCGGAGAAATCCACCCAGGCGGTGATGTCCTGCGCGCCCGGTGCGGCGAGCACGTCGTCGACGCGGCGGTGCCGGTGAAACCCGCAGAGCGTCCCGCCGTCGCGCGCGAGGTGGTAGTACTGCGCCCGCGGCAGGCCGTAGTCGGCGACGAGGATCGCGCCGTGCGTGAGCGAAGCGCTCGCCGCGGCGAGCCAGTCGCGCTGGACCAGGCGCAGCTCCGACGCGAAGCCCGCCGGCATGCGTGACGGCAGTTTCCGTTGCAGCGACTCGACCTCGTCCGCGAGCACGGCGTCCGCCGGCCGCGGCTGCCAGGCGAACCCGTCGCCGCTCGCGACGACGCCGATCGCGTCCACGCCATCGCGGGTCACGCGGAATCTTTCCACCGGCAGCGCATCGATCACTTCGTTCGCAAACGCGACGCCTTGCCAGGGCTCGGCTGGCGGCTCCGCGAGCCACTCGAAGCGATCGAGATGTGCCGCGGTTTCCGGTGCGTTCGCGAGCCGCTCGCGCTGGCGCGCGGCGAGTGCCGGGCTCGGTTCCACGATGCGATAGCGCTCGAGCGGTGCGCCGCGAGCGATGAACGAAGTCAAGACGTGCTGGGCGAACGCTCCGCTTCCCGCGCCCAGCTCGACGACGTCGCCTCCGTCCGACTTCCCCAGCAGGTCCGCGATCCCGTTCGCGAGGCAGGCCGCGAAGAGCGGCGAAAGTTCCGGCGCCGTCACGAAATCTCCGGCCGCGCCGAAGATCGGTTTCCCGGCCATGTAGTACCCGAGTTCCGGCTCGTACAACGCCGCCTGCATGAAGGCCGCAAACGGCAGCCAGCCGCCTTGTGCGGCAATGCGCGCACGGATGCGCGCCGCTAGCAACGCGGGCCGCGCAGGCCGTGATATCGTCGGCCGGCGCCCTCGATCGCAGTCCGGAATTCATGTCTCAACCCGCATTGCCGCTTGCCGAAAGAGTCGTGCTGGTGACCGGCGCGGCGCGACGCGTCGGCGCGGTCCTCGCCGCGGCCTTTCATGCCGCGGGCGCTCGGCTCGCCGTCCACTACCGCGGCTCGCAGGCACAGGCCGAGGCGCTCGTCGCGCGCCTGAACGCGCTGCGCCCGGACTCGGCGCGCGCCTTCCAGGCCGACCTCGCGGACGCCGGCGCCTGCGAAGCCCTGCCCGCCCGGGTCGTCCGTGCGTTCGGCCGGCTCGACGTGCTCGTCAACAATGCGTCGACGTTTTACGCGACGCCGGTCGGCTCGATCACGCCGGACCAGTTCGACGACCTCGTCGGCTCGAACCTCCGCGCGCCGCTCTTCCTCGCTCAGGCGGCGGCGGCCGAGCTCGCGAAGCGCGATGGGCTCATCCTCAACATCGCCGATATCCACGGCATCAGGCCGCTCGGGAAGCACGCCGTCTATTGCGCGGCCAAGGCCGCGCTCGTGATGCTGACGCGCTCGCTGGCACGGGAACTCGGCCCGGCGATCCGTGTGAATGCGGTCGCCCCAGGCCCGGTGCTCTGGCCCGAGAATGGCGTCGACGCGACGCTGCGCGAGCTCATCGTGTCGCGCACGGCGCTGAAGCGCGCCGGCACGCCGGAGGATGTTGCGAAGGCGGCGCTCTTCTTCGCCAAGGACGCGCCCTTCGTCACGGGCGAGGTGCTCGCCGTGGACGGCGGACGCCTCATCGGCGGCGAGGATCGCTAGCCGCTTCATCCATCCGCGCCTTCGAGCGATACCGGCGCGAGCGGATGCGCGCGCTGGTCGAAGCGGCGCCACAGCGCGTCGATGCGCTCGCCCGCGACGGGGTGGACAACCGCCGGCGCGAGCTCGGCGAGCGGGCCCAGCACCCAGGCGCGCGTCAGCAGGTCCGGATGTGGCAGTGCCTTGCCGCCGAAACGGCCGACGGCTTCGCCGTGCAGCAGGAGGTCGAGGTCGAGCGCGCGCGGTCCCCACTTGGGTGCGCCCGGCTCTCGCCCGCAGGCGCGCTCGACAGACTTCAGCCGGTCGAGCAGCGCCTCGGTCGGCTGCTCGGCGGGAAATGCGATGACCAGGTTGATGAAATCGTCGCCGTCGAATCCGACCGCCGGATTCGAGTACGCCCGCGACGCGCGAAGCCCGGGGTAGTCACGGCGCAGGAGCCGCAGCGCCTCGTTGAGGCTCGCCCGCGGGCGCACGTTGCTGCCCGCGGCGACGTAGGCGTCAGGCATCGGCGCCGCGCTCGATCACGACGCCGACGTCGCGCGAGTGGCGGATCGCGCCGGGCTTGTGCACGGTCACGCGAACGCGCGAGACCTTGAACTCCTCGAGCACGATGCGCGCGATCTCACCCGCGAGCGCCTCGACCAGCCGGTAGCTGCTGCCATCGACGAGCGCGAGCACGCGCTTGGCCACGGACTTGTAGTTGAGCGTGTCCTCAATGGCGTCGCTCTTCCCGGCCGCACGAAGGTCGACCCACATTTCGAGGTCAATCTCGAGGCGCTGCTTGACGCCGCGCTCCCAGTCGTAGATGCCGATGATGGCGTCGGCGGCGAGCGCGCTGATGAATATGTGGTCCATTCAGCCTCCGGGTGGATGCAGCTCGTCGAGCGGCCAGCGCGCGCGGGCGCGGACGGCGAGCCCCTCGCGCTCGCCGGCGGCGAGGCGGTGATGGCCGGCGAGCGCGATCATCGCGGCATTGTCGGTGCAGAACTCCGGGCGCGGGAAGAAGGCGCGGCCGCCCGCCCCGGAGACGGCCTTCGCGAGCGCGACGCGCAGGCGCAGGTTCGCGCCGACGCCGCCGGCGACGACGAGCGCATGGAGCCCGGTCTGGCGGAGCGCACGCAGCGACTTCGCGACGAGCGTTTCCACCATCGCGGTTTCGAATCCGCGCGCGACGTCGGCGCGCGCCGCCTCGTCGAGCGTGCGGCCGCGCACCGCGACGACGACCGCCGTCTTGAGCCCGCTGAAACTGAAGTCGAGCCCGGGCCGGTCGAGCATCGGGCGCGGGAATTCGAACACGCCGTCATGTCCCCGCTCCGCGAGCCTGGCAAGCGCGGGCCCGCCCGGGTAGTCGAGGCCGAGGAGTTTCGCGGTCTTGTCGAAGGCTTCGCCCGCGGCGTCGTCCTGCGTCTCGCCGAGGACGCGATAGCGGCCGACGCCCGCGACCTCGACCAGCATCGTGTGGCCGCCGGACACCTGCAGCGCGACAAACGGGAATTCCGGTGCACCGGGCTCCAGCGCAGGGGCGAGCAGGTGACCCTCGAGGTGATGCACGCCGACCACCGGCACGTCCCAGGCGTAACCGAGCGCGCGGCCGAGGCAGGCGCCGACCAGCAGCGCACCGATGAGTCCCGGCCCCGCGGTATAGGCAATGCCGTCAATGGCTTGGGCTGCGAGCCCGGCCTCGGCGAGGGCGTCCTCGATCATCGGCAGGAGCCGCTCGATGTGCTCGCGCGAGGCCAGTTCGGGAACCACGCCGCCGTGCGCCCGGTGCAGCTCAACCTGGCTGAAAACCCGGTTCGAAAGGAGGCCTCGCGCGCCGTCGTAGACGGCGACGGCGGTCTCGTCGCAGGAGGTTTCGATTCCGAGTACGGGCATCCGCACAGTTTCCGGGGTCTGCCGCGCGCTGGCCAGTTGCGTGCGCGGTCCCAGCGGCGCCTTGACCTGCGGGCGGATGCGCGCAAGCCTCGAAACCGGGAGTGGGAAGCGTCGGGGGACACACATGAAGAACCATCTGCGGCTGGCGCCGCTCATCGTGTTCGCACTGCTGCTCGTCGGCTGTGCGCGCAATGCGCCCTTTCGAACGCTGCAGGTGGGCGACTGCCTGGGGGACAGCCGCCGCTGCATGAGCAATGCGTCCACCGAGAAGCACCCGGGCTTCGAGCTCTCGTTCGTCGAGTTCTCGGAACGGGGAAACTTCTTCGACCAAAGTGTCCGTGAGGACGTGCTGCAGCGCGTCCGGAGCGATGCCCAGGACGGCACGCTCGTGGTGGTGTTCGTCCATGGCTGGCAGCACAACGCCGACCCGTCCGACGACAACGTCCGCAGCTTCCGCAAGGCGCTGGCCGCACTCAGGACGTCCGGGGTCGCGGGTGACCGGCGGATCCATGGCATCTACGTCGGCTGGCGCGGCCTGGGCTGGATCATTCCCTACGTGAACCTGCTGACCTACTGGGACCGCAAGGCGATCGCCGAGGACGTCGGCGGCGGCGG
>DATJFN010000028.1:0-8009 GCA_035495635.1 Steroidobacteraceae bacterium
CGGGAAGCTGAACCAGCCTGCGAGCAGCGCCTTCAGCACGGACCTTTCCAGCGGTGCGGCATGAACACGCTGCCGTATCCGGGAGTGGGCAGCACCGGCTGGGTACTCGAGAGTCCGGGATCGACTTCCAGCATCGCGGCGCTTTCCACGTGGTCCAGCAGCTCATCCTGGCAATAGAGCGCCGCATTGATGCGGTACCGCCCCGGCGTCAGGAAGAGCTCGCCGAGCTCGCAGACGAATGCCGCGGTCCCGTCGATTCCCGTCGTCCCTTCCGGCGCTTGCGTGCGCGGGGCGGGCTGCAGCGCGGAGTCGAAGCAGGTGATGGGCTGTCCGATCGAATCGTAGATCGTGAAGGAGCAGGTAAGCGCGGGAAGACGACCGGTCGCATGGAACGCGAACTGCACCGCCCGGCCGGCTTCGACCTTGTTCGTGAGCACGTCATGGGAATCCCGGATTTCCAGGCGGGACAGGCGCACCCTGCCGGTGCCGCGTCGCTCGCGCCGTTCCAACAGGTCGGCAGATACCTGCGGCTCGAAGCTGTCCAAATAGCGCGCCACCACGGACTCCACCGGTCCGTCGCTCACCACGCGCCCGTGCTGGAGCAGGATCCCGCGTCCGCACATCGACCTCACGAGGCCGAGGTTATGGCTGACGAAGACGATGGTGCGTCCCAGCTTCGAGACCTCCGCCATCCGTTCGAGGCACTTCTTCTGGAATGCCGCGTCGCCGACCCCGAGCACCTCGTCGACGATGAGGATTTCCGGCTCGAGATGCGCAGCGACCGAGAACGCGAGGCGGACGTACATGCCGGATGAATAGCGCTTGACCGGCGTGTCCAGGAACTGGGCCACTTCCGCGAACGCGACGATCTGGTCGAACTTGGCGCGAATCTCGGCCTTGCCCATGCCGAGGATCGCGCCATTGAGAAAGACGTTCTCGCGGCCCGTCAGCTCGGGATGAAAGCCCGTCCCCACCTCGAGCAGGCTGGCGACGCGGCCGCGGATGCGGAGCCGGCCTTCGGTCGGTTCCGTGATCCGGCTGATGATCTTGAGCAGCGTCGATTTGCCTGCTCCGTTGCGCCCGATCAGGCCGACGGCCTCGCCTTGGCGGATCTGCAGCGACGCCTCGCGCAGGGCCCAGAATTCCTCGGTCGGCGATTCATGCGGGACGGGCGCCGCGGGCCCGCCGCGCACGAGGCGGCGCAGGCCGTCACCGAGCTTTTCGCGCAGGGTGTCGTAGCCCGCGATGCGGTGCTGCAGGAGGTACTTCTTTCCCAGGCCCTGAGCATCGAGGATGACTTCGGACATGGCCGGCCGCGCGCTAGATGACGTCCGCGAGCCTGCGCTCGGTACTGCGGAAATACCGCAGTCCGGTGGCGAGCAGCAGCGACGCGGCCGCCACCGAGACGGCGAGCGCGGGCCAGTAGAGTTCCGTGGTGCCGCGCAGGATCGCCCAGCGGAACCCGTCGATGACTCCGACAAGCGGATTCAGGGAATAGAGCATCCGCCATTCCGACGGCACGACGCTGCTGCTGAAGCCCACGGGAGAGATGTAGAGCCCGAGCTGCGCGATGAACCCGACGATGAAGCGGAAGTCGCGATATTGGGCGGTCAGCGCCGCGAACCAGAGGCTCGCGCCGAACGTCAGGGCGATGGCCAGCAGCGCGAAGAGCGGCAGTGCCAGGACCCGCAGATCGGGCGCGAATCCGTACCAGCCCAGCAGCAGCGCCAGCACGCCGCAGGAAATGGCAAAGTCTACGAGGCTCACGATCATCGCGCTGCCCGGCACGATCAGGCGCGGGAAGTAGATCTTCGAGATCAGGTCGACGTTGTTCACCAGGCTGTTGCTGCAGTCGGTGAGCGCACCCGCGAAGAACTGCCAGGGCAGAATGGCGGCGAACACGAGCAGGGGGTAGGGGATCCCTCCGGAAGGCAGCTTGGCGACACGCTCGAAAACCACGGTCAGGACGAGCAAAGTCACCACGGCCTTGATGAGCGCCCAGGTGATGCCGACGGCAGTCTGCTTGTAGCGGACGAGAATGTCGCGCCACGCCAGGAAGAAAAAGAGCTCGCGGTAGCGCCACAGCTCGGGCAGGTAGCGGCTGTCGCGATAGCCCGCCTCGATGATCTGCTCCAGGATCCGGACGGGTCGGCCGGGCGTCATCGATGGCATGATGGCGTCTCGCGCGGCGTCTGCCAAGTCTCGCGCGCCGCGTCGAACACGCGGCGCCGCGATCAGCGGCTTTCGATGAATCTCCTGAATCGCTCCGGGCCGCGATCATCGCGCGGTCCGAGCAATCCGAACAGCGGAGCGGGATCGAGCCACGACGGCGGGCATCGGAGCCCGCAGCTGTCCTGCGCGCTGGACAGCGGCCAGTCGATCGCCCGCAGGCACAGTCCACCGCGGACCGGCGCGTGAAGCGCGTGCCGCGCCACCTCGAGAAGGTAGAGATCGAGCCTGACGGACGTGGAGAGCGCGTGCCCGCGATGCAGTCGCGCGCCGACGAGCTCATCGGTGGCGAGCGCAAGCGGCGCGGCGCCGCCCTGGGCGACGACGTGGAGACAGCGATCGGTGATGCACCAAACGATGCAGCGCAGCCGGTGGCGCATGCAAAGCTCTGCGAGCCGGCGCGTCGCCGCGATCCGAGCCGTGCCGTCCGGAAAGAGTCGGTGGCGTCCCTGCGAGCGCGCGACCATGTGCCTGATCACCGGCGATGCGGAGATATCGACGCGAACGGCCATGGCCTGCCTCCCTGCGAAGTGCTGCCAAGGATCGCTGCGTGGCCACTTGGGTGCCTCGCCTGTTTCCCCCCTATAATCCGAATTATGTAATCCGCGGCAGGACGCAGGCCGGATGGGGCAGGACCAGGAACTCGCGATCCTTTTCGCAGACGTCGTCGGCAGCACGCGGCTGTTCGAGGTCCTGGGCGACGTCGCCGCGCGCGACAAGGTCGCGGTCTGTATCGAGATCATGCGGCGCTCGACCGAGCAGCACGGCGGCGCCGTCGTCAAGACGATGGGCGACGAGATCCTCGCGACGTTCGCGAGCTGCGACGCGGCGATCGACGCCGCGGTCGAGATGCAGACGGCGATTGCCGCCCACCCGGACCTCGAGGTCGAAGGGCAGCAGATCACGATACGCATCGGATGCCACTTCGGCCCGGTCGTGATCGAGACGCGGGACGTGTTCGGCGCCGCCGTGCATACCGCGAACAGGATGACGAGCCAGGCGAAGGCCGGCCAGATCATCGTCACAGACGCGATCCAGCAGCGCGTGTCGGATGTCTGGCGGTCCGTCGCGCGTCGGGTGGACATCGCGGTCCCGCGCGGCCAGCACGAGGAAGTCACGATCTTCGAGGTGCTCTGGCAGCACGGCGAGACGACCAGCATGCTGCCGGCCATCGCGACGATCACGGAACTGCAGAAGCAGTTCCGGATCCGGCTTCGCTACCTCGGGTCCGAGCTCGTG
This sequence comes from Steroidobacteraceae bacterium, assembly GCA_035495635.1. Taxonomy (GTDB): domain Bacteria; phylum Pseudomonadota; class Gammaproteobacteria; order Steroidobacterales; family Steroidobacteraceae; genus SCUD01. Next base: position 3,469 of record DATJFN010000028.1, read on the forward strand.
CTCGACCCGCGCGAGCGGTCCGCCGCGACGCTCGGGCGCGGGCAGGAAAACGACCTCGTCATCAAGGGCAACCTCGTGTCGCGCCTGCATGCGCGCATCGAGGCCGGCAAGAACCGCTTCATGCTCGTGGACCAGAGCACCAACGGCACTTTTGTTCAGTCTCAGAACGGAGACGACGCATTCGTGAGGCGCGACGCCATCCCGCTCAAGGGGCAGGGCGTGATCGGCCTCGGCCGCGTGCCGGAGCCGCAGTCGTACCACACGGTCGAGTTCGTCTGCGAAGACGGCCCGGAGCGCGCGCCCGAATAAATAAAGGGGACGCCCCCCCTTTAGCGATACGTCACCCGACCTCGAGATGTCCTCTTGCTAAAGGGGGGCGTCCCCTTTATTTATCACGCGAGCCGCGCCTTCAGCCGGTCGACCTCGTCGCGCAGTCCCTGCGGCAGCCGCGAACCGTAGCTTTCGAGGTACTTGCCGATCTCGTCGGCTTCCTGCCGCCAGGCGGCCGGGTGGACCGCGAGCAGCTCGTCGATCGTGGTCGTGTCGATCCTGAGGCCGGTCAAGTCGAGCGAGCTGCGGGCGGGCACGGCGCCGATCGGCGTGTCGACACCGGCGGCGCCGCCCTTGCAGCGATCGATGATCCAGGCGAGCACGCGCAGGTTCTCGCCGAAGCCCGGCCACAGGAACCGGCCGTCGCCGTCGCGGCGGAACCAGTTGACGTGAAAGATCCCGGGCAGGCGCTTCACGCGCTTCGCCATCGAGAGCCAGTGTCCCCAGTAGTCGGCAAAGTTGTAGCCGGCGAAGGGCTTCATCGCCATCGGGTCGCGGCGAACGACACCGACGTCGCCGGTCGCGGCCGCCGTCGTCTCGGAAGCCATGCCCGCGCCGACGAGCACGCCGTGCGCCCAGTCGCGCGCCTGGAAGACGAGCGGGGCCAGCGCGCGGCGACGTCCGCCGAAGACGAGCGCGGTGATCGGCACGCCGGCCGGCGCATCGGCCTGCGGCGAGTAGCTCGGATTCTGCTTCGCGGAGACCGTGAAGCGTGAATTCGGGTGCGCGGCCGGTCCCCGGCTCGGGTCGTAGGGCCGGCCCTGCCAGTCGAAGGCGGGCTTGCCTTCGTCGAGGCCTTCCCACCAGGGCTGGTTGTCGCGCGTGAGCCCGACGTTCGTGTAGATCGTGTCGTGCCGGATCATCTCGTACGCGTGCAGGTTCGTCTTCGCGTTCGTGCCGGGAACGACGCCGAAGTAGCCGGCCTCCGGGTTGATCGCCCAGAGCCGCCCGTCCGGGCCGGGATGCAGCCAGGCGATGTCGTCGCCAACGGTCCAGATCTTCCAGCCGGGCATGGATGCCGGCGGGATCAGCATGGCGAGATTCGTCTTGCCGCAGGCCGAAGGGAAGGCGCAGGCGAGGTAGTGCGTCTCGCCCTGCGGGTTCTCGACGCCGACGATCAGCATGTGCTCGGCGAGCCAGCCCTCGTCGCGCGCCTGCCAGCTCGCGATACGCAGCGCGTGGCACTTCTTGCCAAGGAGCGCGTTGCCGCCGTATCCGGAACCGAAGCTCTGGATCTCGAGCGACTCGGGGAAATGCATGATGAACCGGCGATCGGGATCGAGCTGCCCGATGGAGTGCAACCCCTTCACGAAGATCCCGTCGCGCGCGATGTGCCGGAGAGCGGCGTCACCCATGCGCGTCATGATCTTCATGTTGGCGGCGACGTAGGCGCTGTCGGTGATCTCGACGCCGCAGCGCGAGTAGGGCGAGTCGATGGGCCCCATGCAGTACGGGACCACGTACATCGTGCGCCCGCGCATGCAGCCCTCGAACAGCGCGCCGAGCTTGCGCCGAGCTTCGGCGGGCGCCATCCAGTGGTTGTTCGGCCCGGCGTCTTCCTGCTTCTCCGTGCACACGAAGGTCAGGTGCTCGACGCGCGCGACGTCGGAAGGGTTCGAACGGTGCAGGTAGCAGCCCGGGAAGCTCCCGGCGTCAAGCTTCAGGAGGTCGCCCGAGCCCAGCATCTGCCGGACCAGCTCGCGGTACTCCGGCTCGGAGCCGTCGCACCATTGAATCTGGTCGGGCCGCGTCCGGGCGGCGACTTCGAGCACCCAGTGCCTCAGTGTCTCGGGTGCGTGCGAGGGCGCGGCCGAGCGATCGGGAGCGGTAGCCATCAGGACCCCAAAGGATTCGAGCGGGAATAGTAGCAGGCGACCTGTTGCATGGGGCTGAAATCAAACCCTGCCGCAGTCAAAACCCATTGATCTTCCACGCTTTTGCCCGGAGACTGCCGCCAGTCCGACGGCATTGTCCGAGGGAGCCGGTCATGAGGCATGGAGCGGGAGTCCTGTTGGCGCTAGCGGCGGCTGCGCTCGCGCACCCGGCGGCAGCGGCGGACGCGAAGTCCGCGCTCGATGCGCTCTTCGCGGACGAGCGTGCGTTCGTTTGGCGCGAAGATCCGCTCGGTGCGACGTATGACGGCGTCCACGACTTCGACGACAAGCTGCCGTCGGTTCTGCCCGCCGACCAGGCGCGACGTCTGGAATCGGACCGACGCTTCCTCGAGCGGCTGCACGCGATCGACCGCGGCGCACTTTCGAACTTCGACGCGGTGAGCTACGAGCTCTTCGAGTTCATGGTCACCCAGCGCGCAACGCTCGGGAAATACCGGGAGTGGAGGGCTCCCCTCAACAGCGACAGCGGCTTCTACGCCGACATCCTCCAGCTGCACGACCTGCAGGCGCCGCGGAAGTCGAAGGACTACGAGAACTTCATCGCGCGCCTCCACGACGTGCCGCGCTACTTCCGCGAGAACGTCGCGAACATGCGCCAGGGCATCAAGGACGGCTTCGTGCTGCCCGCGGAGATCATTCCCGGCATCCAGAAGGTGATCGATTCGGCGCAGTACGCCCGTGCGGAGGATTCGCCGTTCTGGACGCCGTTCGCGGAATTTCCCGCAGGCGTACCGGAAGCCGACCGCGCGCGCCTCGCCGCGGCCGGCCGTGCGGCCATCGAAGGCGAGGTCATCCCGGCTTATGCGGAGTTCAAGACCTTCTTCGCGAATGAATACGGCCCGGCCGCGCGCAAGACCATCGGCGCGACGGCGCTGCCGGACGGCCCTGCCTATTACGCGGATCTCGTGCGCTACTTCACGACGCTGCCAGACGCGACGCCGAAAGGCATTCACGAGACCGGGCTCGCCGAGGTGCGGCGCATCCGCGCCGAGATGGAATCGATCGTCAAGGAAGTCGGCTTCCAGGGGAGCTTTGCGGACTTCCTGAAGTTCCTGCGCACGGACCCGCAGTTCTACGCGAAAACGCCCGAGGAGCTTCTCTGGCACGCGGCCTGGATCACGCGCGAGATCGACGGGCACATGCCCGATTTCTTCGGCAAGATTCCGCGCGCGCCATACACGGTGAAGCCGGTGCCGGCGGCGCTCGCGCCGAACTACACGGGCGGGCGCTACAACCCGGGTCCGCTCGGCGCGGCCGGAGAGTTCTGGGTGAACACCTATGCGCTCCAGAACCGGCCGCTCTACGTGCTGCCGTCTCTCGCATTGCACGAGGCGGCGCCCGGGCACCACACGCAGGGATCGCTTTCGCGCGAGCTCGAGAACGTCCCGGTTTTCCGGCGCAATTTCTATCCGCATGCGTTCGGCGAGGGCTGGGGCCTCTACTCCGAGTACCTCGGCGTCGAAATGGGCGTCTACCACACGCCGTACGAGCGCTTCGGCCGACTGACCTACGAGATGTGGCGCGCCTGCCGCCTCGTCGTCGACACCGGGATGCACGCGTTCGGCTGGACGCGCCAACAAGCGCTGGATTTCATGACGGAGAACACGGCGCTGTCCGAGCACGAGATCCGCACCGAGGTTGACCGCTACATCGCTTGGCCCGGCCAGGCGCTTGCCTACAAGACGGGCGAGCTGAAGATCAAGGCGCTGCGCCGGCGCGCCGAGGAAGCGCTCGGGCCGAAGTTCGACGTCCGCGCTTTCCACGACGCGGTGCTGGGGCAGGGCGGCGTGACGCTGCCGGTGCTCGAGAAGCAGGTCGACGCCTACATCGAGCGCGCGCGGGGCTCGTGACCGGCGGCGGGGAATACGGCCGGCTGCTCGGCCCCGAGGGGCCGCTCGCACGCGTCATCGACGGATTCGAGTCGCGCCGTGAGCAGCAGCACATGGCCGACTGGGTCGGGGAGGCGCTCGCCGCCCGCTCGATGCTCGCCATCGAGGCCGGTACCGGCACGGGCAAGACCTTCGCGTATCTCGTGCCCGCACTCCTGTCAGGGCGGCAGGTCATCATCTCGACCGGCACGCGGACGCTGCAGGACCAGCTCTTCAACCGCGACCTGCCGACGGTGGCGAAGGCGCTCGGCCGGCCCGCGCGCGTCGCGCTCCTGAAAGGCCGAGCCAACTATCTCTGCCTGCATCGGCTCGAGCTCGCCGAGACCATGCCGCAGCTGCCCGGCGTACCTTCGCCGAACGAGCGCATGCTCGGACGCATCCGCCGCTGGTCGCGGGAGACCGCAACCGGCGACCTCTCGGAAGTCCG
>DATJFN010000029.1:0-2692 GCA_035495635.1 Steroidobacteraceae bacterium
CGCGTCGACGAGATGCTCAAGCAGATCGACGCGCTGAACCTGTAAGCAGGCCCATCATGGAATCGCGGGTCGTCAGCGTCGAGATCAACGGGATGCGCTACCCGATCCGCAGCCATCTCGACGCCGCCTACATCGCCGACCTTGCCGCCTACGTGGAGGAAAAGATGTCGCTGGCGGCGCGCGAGACGCCCGTCGGCGACACGCTCAAGATCGCGGTCCTCGCCGCGCTCAACATCGCCGACGAGTGCTTCCGCGCGCGCCAGGAAGGCACCGCGCGCCAGACCGATCTCACCCGCCGCGCCGAAGCCCTCGAACAGATGCTCGACCTCGCGCTCGCCGATTCCGACAGCGACTCATCGCTTGCTCGGGCAGCCGGTTCACACTAAGATCCCTGCCAGGAGTTCGAGTTCCCTGCTTTGCTCGTGATGGTTCATGGAGGCTCGCTTTGAGCCAATGCTCCATCTAAGCGAATCGCGGCACCGCGCCGTGTGCACGCCTCTGCGAGAGGAAGCCTGACGCGCGGTGAGACACAGCGGTTCCACCTGGTTATAGCCAGGTTCAAACGACCTCCCCACACGGCAAAGCGGGGCCTTCTTTATCCTGCATGAGCCCGCTGAAAGCGATCCTCCTCGGCGTTTCCTTCGTGGCCGACGTCGCGGTCATCAGCGCGATCGCGTGGTGGCTCAGGGCGCGCAAGCGCATTGCCGCCGACACGATCGGGCGCGCCCGCGAGGAAGCCGCGCAGCTGCGCAAGGCCGCCGAGCGCGAGGCCGACTCCATCCGCAAGGAAGCCCAGCTCGAAGCCCGCGAGAAATCCCACGCCGTGGTCTCCGCGGCCGAGCAGCAGGCGCGCACGCGCCAGCAGGAAATCGCGTCGCTCGAGCAGGCACTCGCCGACCGCACCCGCGTCCTGGCCGATCGCATGGCCGGCGCCGAGACGCTCGAGCGCGAGCTGCGCGCCCGCGACGCCGCGCTCGCCGGCCTGCACAAGCGCAGCGAAGCCGCGGCCGCGCGGGCCGAGCAGCTCGTCGCCGATCGGCAGCGCGAGCTGCAGCGCGTGGCCGGTCTGACCGGCGAAGAGGCGCGGGAGCTGCTGCTCAAGCAGATCGAGGCCGACGCGCGCCGCGACGCGGCCAACCTGGTCAAGCGCCTCGAGGCGGAAGCGCGCGAGACCGCCGGACAGCGCGCCCAGCAGATCATCGCCGACGCGATCCAGCGCAGTGCCGCCGAGCACGCGATCGAAACGACGGTGTCGGTCGTCGATCTGCCGAGCGACGATCTCAAAGGACGCATCATCGGCCGTGAAGGGCGCAACATCCGCGCGCTCGAGCAGGCCACCGGCGTCGAGCTGATCGTCGACGACACGCCCGGCGCGATCATCCTCTCGTCGTTCGACCCCTACCGCCGCGAAGTGGCGCGCCAGGCGATCGGCCGCCTCATCGCCGACGGGCGTATCCATCCCGCGCGCATCGAGGAGGTCGTCGAAAAGGTGAAGGCGGAGATGGAAGAATCGGTCCGCAAGGAAGGCGAAGCGGCCGCCTTCGAGCTCGGACTCTACGATCTCCATCCCGAGGTCCTGCGGCTCATGGGCCGTCTCAAGTTCCGCACCAGCTACGGGCAGAATGTGCTGAACCACTCGCGCGAGGTCGCGTTCCTCGCCGGCATCATGGCCAAGGAACTCGGGCTCAACGGCCACGTCGCCGCGCGCGCCGCGTTCCTGCACGACATCGGCAAGGCGATCGACCGCGACCTGCAGGGCACCCACCTCGAGCTCGGTCTGGACTTCCTGCGCAAGCACGGCGAGAGCGAGCCGGTACTCCAGGCCGTGGCCGCGCACCACATGGACATCGACTGGCCGTCGCTCGAGGCGATGATCGTCCAGGCGGCCGACGCCATCTCGGCGGCGCGGCCGGGTGCCCGCCGCGACATCCTCGAGTCCTACGTCAAGCGCCTCGAGAAGCTGGAGAGCATCGCCGACTCCTTCCAGGGTGTCTCCAAGGCCTTCGCCCTCCAGGCCGGCCGCGAAATCCGCATCGTCGTCGAAAGCGACCGCGTCAGCGACGAGGAGACCGTGTGGCTGTCCAAGGACATCGCCAAGCGCATCGAGAACGAGCTCGAATACCCGGGCCAGATCAAAGTCACCGTGATCCGTGAAACGCGCGCTGTCGAATACGCGCGATAGATCGCCTTCGACGATGCTCAAGCCAGGCCCTTCGACGCCGCTCGGGGCAGGCGAGCGGGACGTCATTGCCGCCATTCGCGCTCGCGTCGCGACACCGCCCTGGCTCACGGTTGGCATCGGCGACGATGCGGCGGTGGCGCGGCCGGTGCGCGGCGCGCTGGAAATCCTGACGACCGACTCGCTGGTCGAATCCGTGCACTTCGATCGCCGCCTCAGCACGCCAGCCGACATCGGATGGAAAGCGCTCGCGGTCAATCTCTCGGACATCGCCGCCATGGGCGGAACGCCGCGGCTCGCACTGCTGTCGCTCGGGATCCCCGACGGCACCAGCGCCGCGGACATCGACGGACTGCTCGACGGCTTCCTCGCCCTCGCGGCGGACGCAGGCGTTGCCCTGGCGGGCGGCAACATCACCCGCTCCGCCTCCCCGGACGGAAACGGGCCTGGGCCGCTGATCGTCGACGTGACGGTGACGGGTTTCGCGCGGCCGCGGCACGTGCTGACGCGCGG
>DATJFN010000030.1:0-22517 GCA_035495635.1 Steroidobacteraceae bacterium
ACACCTGCGTCAGCACGAATCGGGCGAACTCCTCCTCGTTCGCCGCGGCGGCCGGGCTGATCACGAAGAACCAGAAGAAGGTGCCGAATCCGAGCACGAGGATCATCGAGTCGAGCAGCAGGCGACCCCAGGACACGCGCAGCGCGCTCGCGCGCACGGTGACGGTGAAGCCCGCAAACAGGATGGGATAGAAAGCGACGTAGAAAAGGTCCGCCAGCGACGGGAACGGCGTCAGGTCGGCGGCCCGCAGGTAAGCGTCCACCAGGTTGCCGAGGTTGTAGGTGACGAGCGCCGCGGCGAGGAAGCGCCAGGTGCGGCGTGCGTCGGGATTGGCCGCTTTGCGCGCCGCGACGATCGCGAGCAGCGCGGCCGCGATCGCGGCCGGCTGATCGGAGACGAGCGTGTAGAAGTCGAGCGCCGGCGAGTGCGGGAAGCCCGCGAGCGTCACGTAGATCGCCGCGGCGACGTAAACGATCACGCCGATGGCCACGGCGCCCGTCCAGCCGTCGGCGAACCCGACGCGCGTGATGCGGGTGGTGATCCCGAACTGGTTGGTCGCCGTGCCGACGCCCATGCTGCGTCCTGCCGTCATCTGTAAAACCGAGTGTCATGCGACAGAAGGCGGCACGCACGCCGGCCTCGCAAACCTGTGAAGTGCGTCCGCCCCGGCCGGGGCGGTCCGTGAAGCGGTCGTCAGTTGGCGCTATTGGATCCCCGGCCGCGGCGCCGCGGCGCGCCTAGATGACCCCGCGCCGCTCCTGGTCGAGCTCGATGGACTCGAACAGGGCGCGGAAGTTGCCCTCGCCGAATCCCTCATTGCCCTTGCGCTGGATGATCTCGAAGAAGATCGGCCCGATCACGTTCTTCGTGAAGATCTGCAGCAGGACGCCGTCGTCCGCGCCGCCGTCGATCAGGATGCGCCGCGCCTGCATCCGGGCGAGCGACTCGCGGTGCCCGGCGACGCGCGCGTCGACGCCCTCGTAGTACGTGTCCGGCGTGTCCTGGAACTCGACGCCGTTCGACCGCAGCGCGTCGACGCTCGCGTAGATGTCCGGCGTCGCGAGCGCGATGTGCTGGATGCCCTCGCCGTGGTATTCGCGGATGTACTCCTCGATCTGGCTCTTGTCGTCCTGGCTCTCGTTGATCGGGATGCGGATGCGCCCGCAGGGGCTCGTCATCGCGCGGCTGAAGAGGCCGGTCTTCTTCCCCTCGATGTCGAAGTAGCGGATCTCGCGGAAGTTGAACAGGCGCTCGTAGAACCCGGCCCACTTGTCCATGTTGCCGCGCTGCACGTTGTGCGTCAGGTGATCGATCAGCGACAGCCCGGCGTCGCGCGCGGGCGGGCGCGCCTCTGCCGGGACGAAGTCGACGTCGTAGATCGTGCGGTCGCCGTAACGGTCGACCAGGTAGATAAGGCTGCCGCCAATGCCCTCGATCGCGGGGATGCGCAGCTCCATCGGACCGACCTCGGTCTCGACGGGTTTCGCGCCGAGCTCCATGGCGCGACGGAAGGCGAGCGCCGCGTCCTTCACGCGGAACGCCATGGCACAGGCCGAGGGCCCGTGCGCGCGGGCGAACTGCTGCCCGAACCCGCCCGGTTCGGCGTTGATCACGAAGTTGATGTCGCCCTGGCGGTGGAGCGTGACGTTCTTGCTGCGGTGGCGCGCGCTGACCGGGAATCCCATGCGCGCGAACAGCGCGCGCAACAGCTCCGGATCCGGCGCCGTGTACTCTACGAACTCGAAGCCGTCCGTTCCCATCGGGTTGTCGAAGAGGTCCGCCATCGGCGTGATTATGCATCCATCCGGGGCCTCCCGGAGGCGTCACGGACCCGGCTCGGGGGCACGTGTATAATCCGCGCCGCCCGCCACTCCCAGGCCCGCAAAACCCGCGAATGCTAGGCAGAATCCCCGCCGCCCGACAGGCCATCATCGACCGCATCGCGAAGAGCGCACGCCGCACCGCGCCGCGCGGCCTGCCGGTCGCACCGGACCGCCTGGTGCGCTACGTCTACCACGGCGTCTCGGAGCTCGACCTCGTCCAGCGCTCGCCGGACGACCTCGCGGGCGCGGCGCTCGCGGCGCTGGAGCTCGGACGCACGCGCGCCCCGGCCCGCTCGCTCGTGCGCGTGTTCAACCCGGACCCGGCGCGCGACGGCTTCGCCTCGTCCCACACGGTGATCATGGTCGTCACCGACGACATGCCGTTCCTCGTCGATTCGCTCGGCATCGTCTGCACCCAGACCGGGCTCGCCGTGCACCTGCTCGCGCACCCGGTGTTCTCGGTCGTTCGCGACGGTCGCGGGCGGCTCACCGGCGTGCACCTCGAAGACCCGCCGCCCGGCGCGAAGCAGGAGTCCTGGCAGCTGATCGAGATCGACCGCGAGCCCGACCCGGAGCGGCTCGCCGCGATCGAGCGCAGCATCCGCGCGACGCTCGGCGACGTGCGCGCGGCGACCTCCGACTGGAGGCGCATGCGCCGCAAGGCGCTCGAGGTCGCCGCCGACCTCGGCGCGACGCGCTTGCGCGGGCAGAAGAGCGAGGTGCGCGAGGCGCGGGCGCTGCTCGAGTGGATGGAGGACAACCACTTCACGTTCCTCGGCTATCGCGAGTACCGGCTGCGGCGCGGCTCGCGCAGCGACCGCCTCGTGCCGGTCACGCGCTCGGGCCTCGGCATCCTGCGGCCGCAGTCGGCGCGCAAGCAGAAGCCGATCGTCCTCGCGGGCGAGGTGCGCGCCTTCGCGCGATCACCCGAGCCGATGATCATCACCAAGGCGAACTCCATCGCGACCGTCCATCGCTCGACCTACCTGGACTACGTCGGCGTGAAATCCTTCGACGCGAAGGGCAACGTGACCGGCGAGCGCCGCTTCGTGGGGCTGTGGACCTCGTCGGCGTACAGCCGGAGCCCGGTCGAGATCCCGGTCCTGCGCCACAAGGTGCAGACCGTCCTCGACAGCTTCCGCCTGAAGCCCTCGAGCCACGACCACAAGGCGCTGGTGCACGTGCTCGACACCTTCCCGCGCGACGAGCTGTTCCAGGCGACGGTGCCGGACCTCGTGCGCATCACGCGCGGCATCGTGAACCTCTACGAGCGCGCGCAGGTGCGGCTGTTCGTGCGCCGGGACGCGTTCCACCGCTTCTACTCCTGCCTCGTGTACGTGCCGCGCGACCGCTACAACACGCAGGCGCGCGAGCGCATCGAGCAGCTCGCGCTCGCCGCCTTCGGCGGCACCTCGATCGAGTCGCAGGTGACGCTCTCGGAGTCCATCCTCGCGCGCCTGCACATGATCGTGCGCACACCGCCCGGCTCCGGCCGCGCGGTCGATGCCGTCGAGCTCGAGCGGAAGATCACGGAGACCGTGCGCACCTGGCAGGACCAGCTGAAGGAAGCGCTGCTCGAGGCTTGCGGCGAGGCCGAGGCGCTCCGGCTCTACCGCGACTGGGGCGACACCTTCCCCGCCGCGTACCAGGAGGACACGCCGTTCGAGGTCGCGGTCGAGGACGTCGCCGAGCTCGCGCGGCTGGTCGCGGCGCCCTCGGCGCTGCACCTGTGCCTTTACCGGCGGCGCGAGCAGCCGAGCCACAAGGTCCAGTTCAAGCTACTGCGGCGCGAGCGTCCGATCCCGATCTCCGATGTGCTGCCGACGATCGAGAACCTCGGCCTCAAGCTCATCAGCGAGCGCCCGTACGAGGTCGGAGGCCCGCAGGGCTCCGTGTGGATCCAGGACTTCGAGCTCGAGCACCCGCGCGGCGTCAGCATCGACCTCGCGACCGACGGCCCGCGCCTGAAGGAGACCTTCGCGCGCGTCTGGTCCGGCGACGCGGACAACGACGGCTTCAATCGCCTCGTGCTCGCGGCGGACCTCGATTGGCGCGAGGCGGCGGTTCTGCGCACCTACGGCCGCTGGTTCGGCCAGCTGGGCCTGCCGCTCTCACAGGCCACCATCGAGGAAGCGCTCGCGAGCAACGCCCAGGCCGCGGGCCACCTGCTGCGCCTCTTCGCCGCGAAGTTCGACCCGGCGCCCGCGCAGGCGGCACGCCGGCGCGCCGAGAACGCCGAGCGCCGCGCGCTCGAGCGGCTGCTCGGCGACGTCACGCGCATCGACGACGACCGCATCCTGCGCGCCTACCTCGCCGCGATCGACGCCACGCTCAGGACAAATTACTTCCGCCGCGACGCGGGCGGCGCGCCGCGGCCGTACTTTGCGCTGAAGCTGGACTCGCGCCGCCTGGCTGAGGTCCCGCTGCCGAAGCCGGTGTTCGAGATCTTCGTGCACTCCCCGCGCGTCGAGGGCGTGCACCTGCGCATGGGACGAGTCGCGCGCGGCGGGCTGCGTTGGTCGGACCGTCGCGAGGACTTCCGGACCGAGGTCCTCGGCCTCATGAAGGCCCAGAACGTCAAGAACACGGTCATCGTGCCGGTTGGCGCCAAGGGCGGGTTCGTGCCGCGCCGGCCGCCGGCGGGACGCGACGAGGCGCAGGCCGACGGGACGGAGTGCTACCGCTGGTTCATCCGCGCGCTGCTCGATGTCACCGACAACGTCGTGGGCGGCAAGGTCGCGCCGCCCGCCGGCGTCGTGCGGTACGACGGCGACGATCCGTACCTCGTGGTCGCCGCGGACAAGGGCACCGCGAAGTTCTCCGACGTCGCGAACGCGATTTCGGTGGAATACGGCTTCTGGCTCGGCGACGCCTTCGCCTCCGGCGGGTCCGCGGGCTACGACCACAAGGGCATGGGCATCACGGCACGCGGCGGCTGGGAGTCGGTGCGCCGCCATTTCCGCGAGTTCGGCCGGGACACGCAGGCCCAGCACTTCACGCTCGCCGGCATCGGCGACATGTCGGGCGACGTGTTCGGCAACGCGATGCTGCTCTCGCACCACATCCGGCTGCTGGCGGCCTTCGACCACCGCCACATCTTCATCGACCCCGCGCCGGACGGCGCCCACAGCTTCGCCGAGCGCCAGCGAATGTTCGCGCTGCCGCGCTCGAGCTGGGAGGACTACGACAGGCGCCTGATCTCCAGGGGAGGCGGCGTTTACTCCCGGCAGAGCAAGTCGCTCGCGCTCTCGGCCGAGGCGCGGGACCTCCTCGGCCTCGCCTCGACGTCGGCGACGCCCGTGGAGGTGGTCCGCGCGATCCTGAAGATGCCCGTCGACCTCCTGTGGAACGGCGGCATCGGCACGTACGTGAAGGCCGCCGACGAGACGAACGCGGAGATCGGGGACCGCGCCAACGACGCAGTGCGCGTCAACGGATCGGAGCTCCGCTGCCGCGTGGTCGGCGAAGGCGGCAACCTCGGGTTCTCGCAGCGCGGCCGCATCGAGTACGCGGCGTCCGGCGGGCGGATCAATACCGACTTCATCGACAACTCGGCGGGCGTCAACTGCTCCGACGTCGAGGTCAACCTCAAGATCCTGCTGAACCCCCTCATGGACTCGGGCCGCCTCCCGCGCCCGGAGCGCAACGAGCTGCTCGCGAGCATGACCGACGAGGTCGCGCGCCTCGTCCTCCGGAACAACTACCTGCAGAGCCTCGCGATATCGACGCTCGAGGCGCGCTCGGCGGAGCGGGTCGCCGAGCTCGGCCACGCAATCCACGCGCTCGAGCGCAGCGGCTCGCTCGACCGGGCGCTCGAGGCGCTGCCGACCGGCGAGGAGGTCGCGGAGCGCCGGCGCAAGGGCCAGGGGTTGACGCGTCCGGAGCTCGCGATGCTGCTCTCGTACTCCAAGATCTGGATGTCGGAGCGGCTCGGCGAAACCGACGTCGCGGACGACCCCTTCCTCGGCGCCGAGCTGACGCGCTACTTCCCGGAACCCGTGCAGCGGCGCTTCCCGAAGGAGATCCAGAAGCACCAGCTGCGCCGCGAGATCATCGTGACCGCGATCACCAACAGCCTCATCAACCGCATGGGGCCGGTCTTCGCGATCCGCATGCAGGAGGACACCGGCGCCGACGTCGGCAGCATCGCGCGCGCCTACTCCATCGCGCGCGAGATCACCGGCATGCGCGAGCTGTGGGCGGACATCGAGGCGCTCGACGACCAGGCCTCGACGACCGTGCAGTACGACATGATGGTCGAGACGACGCGCCTCCTGCGCCACCTCAGCTACTGGGTGCTGCGCACGCAGGGCCGCGACCTCGACATCGAGCGCGCGGTTTCGCGCCTCGCGCCCGGCATCCGCGAGCTCATGCGCGACCTGCCGGAGCTCGTCGAGGGCACGGAGGTCGAGCGCTACCAGAACGCGCTCGCCCGCTACTCGAAGGACGGCGTGCCCGGGAAGGTGGCGCGCCGCGTCGCGAGCCTGGGGGCGATCCACGCGGGCGTCGACATCGTCGAGCTCGCGCTCTCGCGCCGCGCTCCGATCGGCCACGCGGCACGCGTGTACTACGGGCTCGGCGCGGAGCTCGGGCTGGACTGGGTGCGCGACGAGATCGAGCGGCTCGCCGTCGACGGGCACTGGCAGGCGGTCGCTCGCGGCACGCTGCGCGAGGAGCTCTACGTCTACCAGCGGCAGCTCTGCGAGCGCTTGCTCACGACCCCGGCGCGCGGGGACGCGCGCGAGCGCGTCGCGGCCTGGATCGCGGCGGGCGGCGAGCCGATCGCGAGCTTCGCGCGCATGGTGCGCGAAATACGCGCGGCGGGGAGCGCGGACTTCGCGACGCTGTCGGTCGCGGCGCAGACGCTGCGGCGGATGCTGAGGCGCTGACCCGCCAATGCCGACGCGGCTCGTCCTGCTGCGCCACGGCCAGAGCGCGTGGAACCTCGAGAACCTCTTCACGGGCTGGACCGACGTCGACCTGACCGCCCAGGGACGCGAGGAGGCGCGCGCCGCGGGCGCCCTGCTGCGCGACGCGGGCTTCGAGTTCGCGCGCGCATACACCTCCGTGCTGAAGCGCGCGATCCGCACGCTCTGGATCACGCTCGACGAGATGGACCGCATGTGGATCCCGGTCGAGCGCGACTGGCGGCTCAACGAGCGCCATTACGGCGCGCTGCAGGGGCTCGACAAGGCGGCGACCGCCGCAAAATACGGCGCCGACCAGGTGAAAGTCTGGCGCCGCAGCTACGACATCCCGCCCCCGCCGCTCGGCGCCGACGATCCGCGCCATCCGCGCTTCGACGCGCGCTACCGCCTCGTCGATCCCGCGCAGCTGCCCGCGACGGAGTCGCTGAAGGACACGCTGGCGCGGGTCGAGCCCTGGTGGCGCGAGCGCCTCGCGCCCGCGCTCGGCGAAGGGCGCGACCTGCTGGTCGTCGCCCATGGCAACAGCCTGCGCGCGCTGGTCAAGATGCTGGATGGCATGAGCGACGCCGCGATCGTCGAGTTCAATATCCCGACGGGCGTGCCGATCCTCTACGAGCTGGACGCGGGCCTGAAGCCGGCCTCGCCGCGGCGCTTCCTCGGGGATCCCGCGGAGATCGAGGCCGCGGCCCGCGCAGTCGCCGCGCAAGCGGAGCGCAAATAAAAGGGGACAATAAAAGGGGACGGTCACATTTGGCGGCCAAGGCCGAGATGCTCTTGCGACCTTTGCGCCAAATGTGACCGTCCCCTTTTATTCCCTTCTATTTACTCCTCCGGCGCGATCTCGACTTCGAGGCCCGCGAGCGCCGCCTCGAACGGGATCTGGCAGGACAGGCGCGAGCCGCGCGGCCGGTAGCTTTCGAGCTCCTGCAGGATCTCCTTCTCGTCGCCCTGCATGGCCGGCAGGCGATCGAGGAAATCCTCCGCCACGTACACGTGGCAGGTCGCGCAGGAGCACATGCCGCCGCAGATCGCGGCGACCCCATACTCGAGCTCGCGCAGCGTTTCCATGACGCTCGCACCCTCGCGCGCGTTCACGCGATGCACGCCGCCGTCGCGGTCCGTCACGGTGATCTCGGCCATGGGTCGCGCATCTTGCGCGAAGCGCGGCCGGCTCTGCAACCGCTCAGCGCGCGAGGCGTGTCGCGAGCGCAGCCTGCTCGGCGCCGTCGATCGCGAGCCCCTCGAGCGCCGCGACGCCGTTCCAGCCGTACCACAGGCAGTCGAAGATCCAGCCGAGCGCGCCGATGCGCTGCCGCATCGCCTCGCCCGCCGGACCGTAACCGCCAAGCAGCGCGTCGACGGCGTCGCGGCCCAGGGCGTGGTAACCGATGCAGGCCGCGAGGTCCGCCGCGGGGTCGCCGGGACCCGCGTACTCCCAGTCCACCGCGAGCAGTCGCGCGCCGTCGTCGATGAGGTTCCGCCGATGCAGGTCGTGGTGGCAGGCGGCGACGCGTGCCGGACCCGGCAGAATCCGGCGGCGCGCCTCGAGCGACGCGAGCAGCGTGGCCGCCAGGGCGCCCCTGTCCGCTACGGCAAGGCGCTCGAGGTATGCCGCGGCGCGCGCACCGATGTCGACGACCGGCAGGCCCGGCGGCGTCGCGAGCGCGTGCAGGCGCGCGACCCAGGCACCGAGCCGCCGCAGCAGTCGCGGGTCGCGCATCTCGCTGGCTGCCGGCATTCGCCCGCTCGCGTGGCGGGCGACGATGAGTCCGCGCGTCGGGTCGGCAAGCACCACCGCCGGCGCGAGCCCGGCCGCCGCCGCCAGTGACTGCATGGCGATCTCGGACTCGGCGCGTGCGCCGAGCGCCGGCGTCCCGTCGCCCGCAAGCTTCAGCACGAGGTCCTGGCGCGCATCGCGGATCCGCACGCTCGCGTTCGCAACGCCGCCTGTGAGCGGCTCGACCGCCGGATGCTCGAGGCCGAGCGCCGCGATGGCTGACGCGACCGCGGCGGAAAGCCGATCAGGAGGGGCGCCGCTCATGCGCGAGCGAGGTTCCTGCGCCAGTTCTGCCAGCCGGCGACGGCCAGCAACGCATAGGCCAGGTAGAGGGCCGCCGTCACCTCGAGTCGCTGCGTCGCGAACAGCGCGGCCAGCCCAGCATCGATCGCGATCCACCACAGCCAGTTATCAACGACGCGGCGCGCCAGCAACCAGGTCGCGAAAAGGCTCGCCCAGGTGCCGAGCGAGTCCGCGACCGGCGCGGCCGCAAGCGCATAGCGCGCCACGAGCGGCGCGCTTGCAGCGGTCGCGATCCCGACGGCACCAAGCGCCATGAAGTGATACCGGATCGGCCAGCGGCGCGCCGGCGGCGACGAGGACTCCGGCCGCCATGCGTACCAGCCGTACGCCGAGAGCGCAACATAGACGACCTGCAGCGCCGCCTGCATCGGCAGGCCCGCGCGCTGGAAGACCACGGCGTAGATCGCCGTGCTGATGCCGCCCGCGATCCAGCAGGTGCGATGCCCGCGGATCGCGAGCAGGATGTAGGCGACGCCGAAGGCGACCGCGGCGAGCTCAGCCGGCGCCACCCAGCACCTTCATCACGAGCACGGCGCGGTGGCGCTCGGAGAGGCTCGTGCGGATCTCGGCGCGGAGCGCATCGAACACGAGCTCGTAGTCCCCGCTCACCTGCGTGCTCATCGAGTTCGTCGCGACCGAGAGGCCCGGGTGCGCCCTCAGGCGCTCGATGAAGTCGAGGATGGGCGGGATGAACTCGCCCGTCAGCGGGTACAGGCTCATTTCGACTGCGACATGCATGGCATCACCTCAGAACGAATAACGGATCGTCACGCCCGCCTGGCGCGGATCGCCCCAGCGGAGGTAGAGCTTTGTCGGAAAGTCCGGCGGCTCGTTTTCGAAGTAGAAGCCGCGCACCGGGTAGCGTTCGTCGAACAGGTTGTGAACCCAGGCCTCGGCCGACCACCGCTCCGCCTCGTAGCCGGCGCGCAGGTTGGCGAGAAAGCGCGAGTCGGCGCGCTGCGCGTGGCTCGTGTCGAAGTAGAAACCCGCTTCGCCCGACAGGTCCGCCCGCGCCATCCAGCCGGTCGCGTGGCGCCAGGTCGCCGCGAGCGACGCCTTCCATTCCGGCGCGTGCGCAAAGGCCCGGCCTTCGAGGTCGTAGTCGCCAAATCGGTAGCCGTGGTATTCCGAGCCCATCCAATGGAGCGCCGCTTCGAGCGTCACCCGCTCGCCCGCCACGAGGGCGCCGGAGGCCTCGGCACCCCAGGCCTCCCCGCTGTCGGCATTTTCGGTGAGGTAGATGAAGGTGAGCGGATCCTCGGGATCGAGCTGCAGCGAGGACGCCACCTGCGGGCGCTCCCGCCGCATGTAATAAAGGTTGAAGTCAGCCTGGCGCCGGCCTTCCGCGTCGCGGCCTTTCCACCCCGCCTCGGCGGACCACAGGTATTCATCGCCGAACTGCTGGCGGTTGGCGGGAACGCTCGTCCCGATGTTGAAGCCGCCGGCGCGGTATCCGCGGGAGAGCGTGGCCCAGAGCCCCTGCGATTCGCCGAGCCGGTGCGCGAGCGAGAGCTCGCCGCCCCACAAGCGGTCACGCGGGTCGAATCCGACCGCGTCGCTGTCCGCGTAGTGGGCATCGCGCTGCTCGGCGCGGAGGCCAGCAGTCAAAGTCGTAGCCGGCGTCAGTGACCAGTCCGCCTCGCCATAAAGCGCCGTGCTCGTCGCGCGATAGCCGCTGTCGAGCAGCCGCACGAAGGCGTCGTCGAGGTAGAGCCCGTCATCCCGGATCCGGTTGTCCTCCTCGAGCCGCTGGACGTACGCACCCGCGATCCACGAGAGCCGCCGGCCGCCAGCGCCGGAGAACCGGAAATCCTCGCTCCAGGTCCGGCGCGTGCGGTGAGTGTCGGAGAAATAGTCGTAAGGCCCCGCTGCGCCCCAGTCCTGCTCGTTGCCCCAGTCGCCGTCGAAGCTTGCGACGATGTCGGATTCGGCCCAGGTCGTGATCGAGCGCCAGCCGGTGGAGCCGGTCACGCTGCCACGCAGGTCGAGAGAGACACCGTCGGATCGCTGCGCATCGCGTCCCGGCCGGTCGGAGAGCGTGACGAAGCTGTTGTCGATCGCGAACGTGTCGTAACCGTTGTCGAAGTCCGCGTGCAGCAGCGCAAGGTCCGCGCTCCAGCCGTCGCCGGAGAGCCGCCCCTTGAGGCGCGCCGTCGTCTCGTCCCGCCCGTTTGTGTCGTCGCGATCCAGGAAGGCGTTGTGGCGGAAGCCGTCGCTGACGGCGCGCTCCAGAACCGCGCGCCAGGCGCCCTCCGTGCCGCCGCGGTTCCCCATGCCGCCGCCGGCGACCACGCCCGCGGACCAGAGGCCGTCGCCGCCGACGGTGAGCTCGGTGTCGAGCTCGCGCTCCGGCTCGGGGTCGCGGGTCTTCACCTTGATGAGGCCGCCGAGCGCGTTCGCGCCGTAGCGCGTGCCTTGCGGTCCGCGCAGTACCTCGACCTGGTCGACGTCGAAGGTCGACGCGATCATGCCGATGCCGCTGAAGTCGATCTCGTCCACGAGGAATCCGACCGACGGATTCGGCGCGCCCTGGTACTGCTCGAGCTCGCCGATGCCGCGCAACTGGAAGTAGCGCGGCCGCGAGCTTGCGCCGGCCCAGGAGAGCGACGGCAGCTGGGGCAGCAGCTCCTCGAGGTGCACGACTGAGGCTTCGCGCACGTCCTCGCGCGCGAGCACCGAAACGCCGCCGGGACGCCGGTCCGCGGGCAGCGGCCGGAGCGCCGCGGTGACGACCACGGGGTCGAGCCGCGCCGGCGCTTCCGCCGCCGCGCCCGCAAATGCGGGCGCGGCGAGCAAGGCGAGAAATGAAAGTGGCCGGGTCTTCACGCCTGCTCCCTACGCCGGTCCTAACCGGATCAGGTTCAACGGGTTCGCCGGTGAGCCGCGAAGGCAACCGGCATCTCAGGTCTCTTCAGACCACCCCAAGGCAGGAAGCATGTTAGCGGCGCGCTGCGCGCAGGGCAATGTCAGCGCGTGAACTTCGGCGGCCGCCTACCGCGCACGGCGTCGAGGCCCTCGCGCGCATCCGCGAGTCGGAAGCCGAGGAACTCGAGTGCGAGCGACGCGTCGAAGGCGGGCCCGGCGGCCCGCAGCCAGTTACGGAGCGCGTGCTTGGTGAACGCGAGCGCGCTCGGGCTCCCGGCCGCGAGCTTCGCCGCGATCTCGAGCGCGCGCTCGCGCACCTGCGCGTCGTCGACGCAGAGCGAGACCAGCCCGATGCGCTCCGCTTCCTCGCCGGAGAGCGGCTCGTTGGTCAGGAGGTAGTAGCGCGCCTTCGCGAGTCCGCAGAGCAGCGGCCAGATGATCACGGAGTGGTCACCGGCAGCGACTCCGAGGCGCGTATGTCCATCGAGGATCTTCGCGTTCCTTCCGGCGACCGAGACGTCCGCGAGCAGCGCGATCGCGAGCCCCGCGCCGACCGCCGTACCGCGGATCGCGGAGACGACCGGCTTGCCGCAGTCGACCAGGTTGTAGACAAGGTCGCTCGCCTCGCGCCAGACGCGGATGAGCGTCGCTTCGTCCGCGATCATCCGCTCGATCAGCGCGAAGTCGCCTCCCGACGAGAAATGCTCGCCGGCACCGCGCACAAGGACGGCGCGGACGCTGGGCTCGGCGTCGAGGGCGCGCCAGACGTTCGCGAGGTCGCGGTGCATCGCTTCGGTCGCCGAGTTCTGCCGGCCCTCGTTGGCGATCACGAGCTCGACGACGCCGTCGGCGGCCTCCTCGAACGCGAGACTGGCGAACTGTGTGCGCAGGGTTTCGAGGGCGATGGCCATCGGCTCAGCCGTCCGCTGCGTCGGGCACGGCGTGGATGCTCACCATCGTGAGGACGTGGTACGCCGCGACGGTTTCGCCGGCCTGGTTCGTGATCTCCGTGTCCCAGGTCACTTCGCCCCAGCCTTTGTCGGCGCGCAGGGACTTTTCCCTGCAGGTCAGGCGCACCTTGATGCGGTCGCCCGGCTTCACGGGCTTCACGAAGCGCAAGGCATCGAGCCCGTAGTTGCCGAGCACCGGGCCGTAGCCCGGGTCGACGAAGAGGCCGGCGGCGGCCGAGATCAGGAAATAGCCGTGCGCCACGCGCCCGCCGAACAGCGGGTTCCGCGCCGCCTCCGACTCGCTCATGTGCGCGTAGAAGCGGTCGCCCGAGAGTTCCGCGAAGCGCTCGACGTCTTCGACCGTGACTTCGCGCTCCGCCGAGCGGAACGTGTCGCCGATCGCGAGCGCGTGGAACGGCTTGCGGAACGGATGGACGCCAGGATCGCGCTCGCGGCTGCCGCGAGCCCAGCGCCCGCCGACCGCGGTGATGACGTCGGGCGAGCCTTGCACGGCGGTGCGCTGCATGTAATGCAGCACGCCTCGGATTCCGCCGAGCTCCTCGCCGCCACCCGCGCGGCCCGGTCCGCCGTGCACGAGGGGCGCGAGCGGCGAGCCGTGCCCGGTCGATTCCTTCGCGCAATGCCGGTTCACGACGAGGACGCGCCCATGGTAGGGCGCAAGTCCAAGCACGAGCTCCGCCGCGACCGCTTCGTCGGCCGTGAACACCGACCCCGCGAGGCTTCCCTCGCCGCGCCGCGCGAGCGCGATCGCTTCGGCGACGCCGTCGTATCCGACGATAGTGGATACGGGGCCGAAAGCCTCGACGGAATGCACCGCGCGCGCGTTCGCCGCGTCGCGGCACAGGAGCAGGATCGGCGGCAGGAAGGCGCCCTGCCGGCAATCGCCGCCTTTCGGCTCGAGGCGCGCCGGGTCGCCCGCCACGCGCTCGGACTCCCGCTCGAGCTCGGTGAGGCGCGCGATGACCTCGTCGCGCTGTGCAAGGCTGGCGAGCGGCCCCATGCCGACGCCCGCCGTGCGCGGGTCGCCGACGACCGTCTCCGCGAGCTTCGCCTGGAGCGCCGCGACGACTTCACCGAGCATCGCCTTCGGCACCAGCGCCTTGCGGATCGCAGTGCACTTCTGGCCGGCCTTGACCGTCATCTCGCGCGCGACTTCCTGGACGAACAGCCCGAATTCGGGCGTGCCCGGGCCCGAATCGGGGCCGAGCACGGAGGAATTGAGCGAATCGGTCTCGGCGACGAAGCGCACCGCGTGCCTTACGACGGCAGGATGGGTGCGAAGCTTCGCGGCGGTCGAGGCCGAGCCCGTGAACGAAACGACGTCCTGGCAGCCGAGATGCTCGAAGAGGTCGCCGACTCCGCCGCAGACGAGCTGCAGCGCGCCGGGCGGCAGGAGCCCGGTCTCGACGATGCGCCGGACGACGAGCTCCGTCAGGTAGCTCGTGGCCGTCGCCGGCTTCACGATGGCCGGCACGCCGGCGAGCAGCGCGGGCGCGAGCTTCTCGAGCATGCCCCAGACCGGGAAGTTGAACGCGTTGATGTGGACTGCGGCGCCTTCGAGCGGCACGCAGACGTGCTGGCCGATGAAGCTGCCCCCTTTCGACAGCCCTTCGAGCGCGCCGTCGAGGAAGACGCGGCTGTTCGGCAGCTCGCGCGCGCCCTTGCTCGCGAACACGAGCATCGTGCCGATGCCGCCGTCGATGTCGATCCACGAATCGCCCTTCGTCGCCCCGGTTGCGTACGAGAGCGCGTAGAACTCCGCCTTGAAGTCGAGCAGCCGTTTCCCGAGGGCGCGCAGCATCGACGCCCGCTCGTGGAAGGTCAGCGCGCGAAGCGCCGGTCCCCCGACCTCGCGTGCATGGCGCAGCATTGCGCTGAAGTCGATTCCCTCGCTTGCCGCTTCCGCGACGACTGCGCCGGTACTGGCATCGCGCAGGAGCGCTGCGCGACCTTCGCCGCTTTGCCAATGGCCCGCCACGTAGCTCTGCAAGCGCATCCGCGATTTCCCTCAGGCGGCCGTGGCCGCACGGTCGATGAACGTCCGTCCCTCGTCCGCCAGCCTGACGAGCAAGGGCGCCGGCGTCCAGTAGCGCTTGCCGTGGAGCTTCGCGAGCGTACGGATCGAGCCGACGACTTCCCCGAGCCCGAGCGTATCCGCGTAGAACATCGGGCCGCCGCGGTTGCGCGGGAACCCGTAGCCGTTGCACCAGATCACGTCGATGTCGGACGCGCTCTCCGCGATGCCCTCCCCGAGCACGCGCGCACCCTCGTTGATGAGCGCGAGGATGCATCGGCTCACGATCTCGCCCGGCTCGACCGCACGCTGCCTGACTCCGAGGCGCTCCGCCTCCGCGCGGATCAGCTCCGGCACTTCCGGATCCGGCTCCCGCTCGCCGCCCGGACCGTCATAGCGGTAGAAGCCGCGCCCCGCCTTCTGCCCGAGGCGGCCGAGCTCCGCGAGCAGGTCCGAGGCGCGGTAGAAGCGCGGGTCGTCCGGCTTCTCCTTCCATTCCCTGCGGACCTGGAACCCGATGTCGAGGCCCGCGAGGTCGCCAACCGCGTTCGGCCCCATCGCCATGCCGAAGTCCACGAGTGCCATGTCGATCGCCTCGGGATCCGCGCCTTCGAGCAGCATCAGCTCTTTCTCCCGTCCGTAGGCGTAGAGCATGCGGTTGCCGACGAAGCCGAAGGCGTTGCCGACGGGGATCGCGATCTTGCCGATGCGCTTCGCCACGGCCATCGCCGTCGCCAGCGCCTCGCGCGAAGTCTCGCGCCCGCGCACGACCTCGACGAGGCGCATCACGTGCGCCGGGCTGAAGAAATGCATGCCGACGACGTCGCCGGGGCGGCCCGATGCGTCGGCGATCGCGTCCACGTCGAGGGTCGACGTGTTCGTCGCCAGCACCGCACCGGGGCGACAGAGCTGGCCGAGTCGCCCGAACACCTCGCGCTTCACGGCGAGATTCTCGAAAACCGCCTCGATCACGAGGTCGACGGACGCGGCAGCAGCCAGCGTCAACGAGCCCTGCACGCGCTCGCGCGCGGCCGCGGCGGCCTCGGCGTCGAGCCGGCCCTTGCGTTCGGCCGCATCGATCGCCGACCGCACGCGCGCATTCCCCGCGTCGAGCGCCTCCTGCTGCGCGTCGATGAGTGTCACGGCGATGCCGCCGCTCGCGAGGCTGACCGCGATGCCGGCGCCCATCGTTCCGGCACCCAGCACGGCGGCCTGCGACACCGCGCGGGCAGCGGCGGGCTCGGGCGGTGCGCGGCGCTCCGCGAAGAAGAGGTGCCTGAATGCGCGCGACTCGACCGATTCCAGGCACTCGAAGAAGAGCGCGCGCGCGCGCGCCAGCGCCGCATCGGGCGGCAGCATCGCCGCGGAGGCGAGCGCCTCGACGATGCGCGGCGGCGCGGGCATGCGACGTGCGGCGGGCGGCAGCATGCGCAGGAATTCCTCGAACTGCGACGGGCGCGAAGCCGGCACCGGAAGCTCCGACACGCGCCTGAGCGGTGCGCCCGAATCCGCGAGCTCGCGCGCCCAGGCGATCGCGCCGGCCGCGAGGTCGCCGTCCATGCGACGGTCCACGATGCCTAGCTCGATCGCGCGATCGACGCCGATCGGCTTCCCAGACGCCATCAGCTCAAAGGATGCCTGCCAGCCCGCGAGCCGCGGCAGTCGCACCGTGCCCCCGGCGCCGGGAAGGAGGCCGAGTGACACCTCGGGGAAACCGAGCTGCAGGTTGCCCGCGGCGCAGCGGTAGTGGCAGGCGAGCGCGGTCTCCGCGCCGCCGCCGAGCGTCGCCCCGTGAAGGGCCGCAACGACCGGCTTGCCGCAGGCCTCGAGCCGTGACAGCACGGCAGGCAGCTGCGGCTCGAGCGGCGCTCCGTCGAACTCGCGGAGATCCGCTCCGGCAATGAAGTTCCTTCCCGCGCCTGCGACCACGATCGCGCGCACTGAGCGGTCGGCGTCGAGCGCCTCGATCGCGGCGAGGAGCGCCGCGCGGACCGGATGCGAGAGCGCGTTGACCGGCGGATTGTCGACGGTGAAGACCGCGACGTCGCCTTCGCGCGTGACGGCCCCGCCTGCGCTCAAGCGATGCGCTCGACCGCGAGCGCGATGCCCTGGCCCACGCCGATGCACATGGTGCAGAGCGCGCGACGCGCCCCGCGGCGCTCGAGTTCCAGGGTGGCGGTCGCCGCGAGCCGTGCCCCGCTCATGCCGAGCGGGTGCCCGAGCGCGATGGCTCCTCCATTCGGATTCACGTGGGCCGCGTCGTCGGGGAGGCCCAGCCGGCGCAGCACGGCGAGCGCCTGCGAGGCGAAGGCCTCGTTGAGCTCGATGACGTCGAAGTCGGCGATCTTGAGCCCGAGGCGGGCCATGAGCTTTTCGGAAGCCGGCGCCGGTCCCATCCCCATGATGCGTGGCGGCAGGCCCGCGACGGCGGCGCCCAGCACGCGCGCGCGAGGCCTGAGCCCGTGCCGCCTGGCCGCCCGTTCGCTGGCGACGAGGATCGCGCAGGCGCCGTCGTTGACGCCGGACGCGTTGCCCGCCGTCACGGTGCCCCCGGCGCGGAACGGCGTGCCGAGCTTCGCGAGCGACTCGAGGCTCGTCTCGCGCGGGTGCTCGTCGCGCTCGACGGTCGTCGTCTCGCCCTTGCGGCCCGGGACCGGGACCGCAACGATCTCCGCCGCGAGCCGCCCGCTCGCCTGCGCCGCGAGCGCGCGCTGCTGGCTGCGGAGCGCGAAGGCGTCCTGGTCCGCGCGCGAGACCGCGAACTCGGCCGCGACGTTTTCTCCCGTTTCCGGCATCGAGTCGATGCCGTACTGCCGCTGCATGAGCGGGTTGACGAATCGCCAGCCGATCGTCGTGTCGAACATCTGCTGCGTGCGCGAGAACGCCGAGTCTGGCTTCGAGAGCACGTAGGGCGCGCGGCTCATGCTCTCGGCGCCGCCGGCGATCACGAACTCCGCCTCGCCCGTGCGCACCTGGCGGGCCGCGATCGCGACCGCGTCGAGTCCCGAGCCGCAAAGGCGGTTGACCGTGACGCCCGGGACCTCCACCGGCAGCCCGGCGAGCAGCGCCGCCATGCGGGCGACGTTCCGGTTGTCTTCGCCTGCCTGGTTCGCGCAGCCGAGCACCACGTCGTCCACGGCCGCCCAGTCGGCGCCGGGATTGCGCTTCATGAGCGCGGCGATCGGGATCGCCGCGAGGTCGTCGGTGCGCACGCCGGAGAGTACGCCGCCATAGCGGCCGATCGGCGTGCGGACCGCGTCGCAGAGGAAAGCGTCAGTCATCGATCAGTCTCCCGGCAATCTGGTGGCTTCGGCCGCGAAACAGGGCGACGGTCTCGCCGCGCTGGTTCGTGACGTCGATTTCGTAGATACCCGCGCGTCCCGCGCGCCAGCGCTCCGTCGCGACCGCCCGCAGGAGGTCGCCCTCGCGCGCGGGCCGCAGGAACTCGATCGACGCACCCGCGGCGACCGTGTTGTCGCCGTAGGAGTTGCAGGCGAAGGCGAATGCGCTGTCCGCAAGCGTGAAGACGAGGCCACCGTGGCAGATCCGGTGTCCGTTCACCATGTCCGGGCGGATCGCCATCGTGACCGTCGCGCGACCCGGGCCGCAGGACTCGATGCGCATGCCGAACTTCTGCGACGCCGCGTCGCCGCGCCAGAGGGCGTCGACCGCGCGCTCGGCCGTGTGCTGCCTTCCGTCTGCGTCCTGCCCGGACTTCTCCTGGCTCATGACGCGCCTTCAGCGGCCCGAGAACTGCGGCGCGCGCTTGGCCGTGAAGGACGCGACGCCTTCCGCATAGTCGTCCGTGTAACCGAGCTCGCGCTGGAAGTCGCGCTCGACGTCGAGCTGCGCAGCAAGCGTGCGCGATGCGCCTCCCAGGATCGCCTCGCGGGTGCGGACGAGGCCGCGCGTCGCCGCAGCCGCCAGAGCCCCCGCCAGCTGCTCCACGGCCGCGGGAAACTCCGCGTCGTCGACGCAGCGCCAGATGAGTCCCCAGCGCGCGGCTTCCTCGGCGGCCAGCCGTTCCCCCAGCATCGCGAGCCCGAGCGCGCGCGCCGTGCCGACGAGACGCGGCAGAAACCAGGTTGCGCCCGAGTCCGGCACGAGACCGAGCTTGCTGAAGGCTTGGATGAACGAGGCCGACTTCGCGGCAAGGACCAGGTCGCAGGCGAGTGCGAGGCTTGCGCCGGCGCCGGCCGCGACGCCATTGACCGCGGCGATCGTCGGCACGGGCAGTCGGGTGAGCGCGAGCACGAGCGGCTTGTAGTTGCGCTCAATCGACTCGCCGAGGTCTGCCCGCCCGCCGTCCGCGGCGACCTGCCGCTCGCCCAGGTCCTGGCCCGCGCAAAATCCGCGGCCCGCGCCCGTGAGGACGAGCACGCGCGCGGCGCCCCGGGCGAGGCGCCCGAGCGCGTCGCGCACCTCTGCGTGCATCTCGCCGTTGAAGCTGTTGAGGCGCTCGGGCCGGTTGAGCGTGAGGCGAGCGATGCCCCCGCGCTCGTCGAACAGGATCGTCTGGTAGCTCATCGGGTGGCCGTCATTCGTCGTAGCTGATCTCGAGCTCGGGGCTCGTGGGCCGCGCCTGGCAGCAGAGAATATAGCCCGACTCGACTTCCCAATCCTCGAGCGCGACGTTGTGCTCCATCTCCGCGCTGCCCGAGACGAGCTTCGCGCGGCAGGTCGAGCAGACGCCGGCGCGGCAGGAGAACGGCAGGTCGAGCCCGGCGCGGCCGGCCGCATCGAGGATGACCTCGCCGTCGCGCGGCATCGTGAAGCGCCTGCGCCGCCCGTCCATCACGACGGTCACCTCGGCGCTTGCGCCGGCCGGCCGCGCCACAGCAGGCCGCGACGCGTGTGAAGGTGCGGCGGACGCTGCATCTCCGGAGACCGGCGTGAAGCGCTCCACGTGGATGGGTCCCTTTGCCCCGAGCTTCGCCAGCACCGCCGGGATCTCGTCACCCATCGAGCCGGGTCCGCATACGAAGAACTCGTCGACGTCCGGCACGCTGAGGTCGTGGCGCGCGAACTCGCGGAGCTTGGCGCCGTCGATGTGGCCGTTCAGCCAATCGACCTCCTGGGGCTCACGGCTCATGACGAATGCGACCGAGAAGCGCGTCAGGTTGCGGTCCTTGAGCGCCATGACCTCCTCCAGGAACATCGTGCGGGCGCTTTCGGTGTTGCCGTACCACAGCTGGAAGCGGCTGCCCGGGTCGCTCGCGAGCGCCGTCGCCGCGATCGAGAGCACGGGCGTGATTCCGCTGCCGGAAGCGAAGGCCGCGTAGCGGCGCGGACCCGGGCCGCCCTGCGCGCGGAAGCTGCCGTTCGGCGTCAGCACGTCGATGGTGTCGCCCACCTTCGCGTGCTGGGCCAGGTGCTCCGACATGCGGCCTTCCTTCTGGACGCGGACGCCGATCGTGAGGGCCGCCGATCCTTCCGGGTTGACGATCGAGTACGTGCGACGCTCCTCCTGGCCGTCGATCACCTGCCTGAGCGCGAGGTGCTGCCCGGCATGAAACCTGAACTCGTCCGCGAGAGTGGGCGGCACCGCAAAGGTCAGCGCGATCGCATCGTCGGCGACGAGTGCGCGGCCTGCGATGACGAGCGGATGGAACCTCAGCATGCGGCTACAGGCACTTGAAGTAGTCGAACGGCTCGAGGCAGGCGTCGCAGCGATAGAGCGCCTTGCAGGGTGTCGAGCCGAACTCGCTCTGGAGCGTGGTGGTCGTCGATCCGCAGCGCGGGCAGGCTGCGGGAACGTCGCCCCGCCGCAGGCGGCGCACGCTGCCGACGGCGCGCGAGGGCGGCGCGATGCCGTAGGCAAGCAGCTTGCGGCGCCCCTCGTCGCTCAGCCAGTCACTCGACCAGGGCGGCGCCAGCACGTCGGCGGCGACGGCGTCGAAGCCCGCGGCCCGCAGTGCGCGCAGGACGTCCGCCTTGATGACGGCGTTCGCCGGGCAACCTGAATAGGTAGGCGCGATTCCGACTTCGAGGCGTCCGTCGGGACGGATCTCGAGATGACGGATGATGCCGAGGTCGAGGACGGAAAGGACCGGGATTTCCGGGTCGGCCACTTGCGCGAGGATTCCGTGAAGCCGCGCCAGGACCTCCGGCGGCGGCGCCGTCGCGCGGGTCGCGTGCGCGCTCACGGGCGGCTACCAGGTCGCGCCGGGATGCGCGCGGTGCAGCGACTGCATCTCGGCGAGCAGGTAGCCGAGGTGCTCGCTGTGGCGTCCCTGCTTCCCATACCAGCCAAATGTCGCCGGCGCAGGCCGCACGAGCCGCGCGCTCCCGAGCGTCCCGTCGACACGCGCCGACCATGAGGGCTCGAGCGTCGAGGCCAGCACGCCCATTCCTTCGGACGCGGCCGCGCGATCGATGTCATCGTCCACGAAGAGCTCGTGAGTGAAAGGCCAGAGCTTCGCGAGCGAGTGCTCGACGCGCGCGTGGCTCTCGGGAGTGCCGTCGCCGAGACGCACCAGCCAGCCGGCGCTGTAGCGCAGGTGATAGGCGGCTTCGCGCGCCCCCTTGGCAGCGATCGCTGCGAGCGTCGCGTCCCGGCAGGCCGCGAGGGACTCGTAAAGCGCCGCTTGCCAGGCGTCGAACAGGAACTGGCGCACAATCGTGTCGCCGAAGTCGGTGTTCGGCTGCTCGACGAGCGTCATGTTGAAGTATTCCGATTCCTCGCGCAGGTAAGCGAACTCGTCCTCGCCCCGCCCCCGTCCTTCGAGCGCGCCAGCATGCGCGAAGAGAAGCCTCGCCTGGCCGAGGAGGTCGAGCGAGACGTTTGCGAGGCCGAGGTCTTCCTCGAGCGCCGGCGCGTGCCCCACCCACTCGCCGAGCCGCTGCGCCAGCACGAGGTTCGTGTCGGCGAGCCGGAGGACATAGTGAAAGCGCGCGGTCACAGTGTCTTCACCTCGTCCGGGATGTCGTAGAAAGTCGGGTGCCGGTAGACCTTGTCGCGCGCGGGCTCGAAGAAGGCGTCCGACTCGGCGGGATCCGATGCGACGATGTCGGCGGAGCGCACGGCCCAGATGCTGACTCCCTCCTGACGGCGCGTGTACAGGTCGCGCGCGTGCTCGAGCGCCATCCGCGCGTCGGTCGCGTGCAGGCTCCCCACGTGCTTGTGGTCGAGTCCCGACTTCGCACGGATGAAGATCTCGTAGAGCGGCCAGTCCTGCTTGTCGTTCACCGAAACTCCTCCGTTCCGCGTCAGGCCGCCTGCACCGCTTCGGCGCTTCGCTTCGCGGCCCAGGCCGTCGCGGCTTCACGCACCCAGCGTCCCTCGTCGTGCGCCCGGCGACGCGCTTCCAGTCGCTCCCGGTTGCACGGCCCGTGGCCGGCGAGCACCTGCTCGAACTCACGCCAGTCGATCGGGCCGAAGCGGTAATGCTGCGTCGCCTCGTCCCAAGCGAGCTCCGGGTCCGGCACCTTCACGCCGAGGTAGTCGGCCTGGGGCACGGTCGTGTCGACGAACTTCTGCCGGAGCTCGTCATTCGAGAAACGCTTGATCTTCCAGCGCATCGATTGCGCGCTGTGCTTCGAGTCATTGTCGGACGGCCCGAACATCATGAGCGACGGCCACCACCAGCGGTCGAGCGCCGCCTGCGCCATGTCGCGCTGTGCCGCGGTGCCGCGCGCGAGGCGCAGCATGATCTCGTAGCCCTGGCGCTGGTGGAAGCTCTCTTCTTTGCAGATGCGCACCATCGCGCGCGCATAGGGGCCGTAGGAGCAGCGGCAGAGCGGGATCTGGTTCATGATCGCCGCGCCGTCCACGAGCCAGCCGATCGCGCCGACGTCCGCCCAGGTCGGCGTCGGGTAGTTGAAGATGCTCGAATA
>DATJFN010000031.1:0-12210 GCA_035495635.1 Steroidobacteraceae bacterium
CAGGTGCCCGAAGTGAATCGGGTCGAACATCCCGCCGAATACGCCGAATGGGCGCATGCGTTGCGCTTCAGACGCGCGGCGTCGCGACCGGCAGCCGGCTGCCGGCGAGCGCAGCAACGAGGCCGGTGAGCGTCGTCCACGCTTCGCCGCGCGCCTGGCCCTTCACCTGGCGGTCGACGCGCGCAGCCGCCTCGAACCAGGGCTCGATCGGCTCGCGGGCGACGCGCTTCGCCGCGCGCCGCACGAGCTCGTCATGCCGCTCTGCCGCGGCTCCATAGACGGGCTTGCGAACTCCGTGGCGGACGTCGGCCAGCGCGCGCAGGTCGCGGCACAAGGCCCACAGCACGAGCGGCGCCTCGGCGCCTTCGGCGCGGAGGCCCTCGAGGATCCGTATCGAGCGCGGCGCATCGCCTTCGAGCGCGGCCTCGGCGAGCTGGAACACGTCGTAGCGGGCGTTGTTCGCGACCGCCGCCTGCACGGCTTCGATGCCGACGACGCCGTTCTTCTGCAGGAGCGCGAGCTTATCGATCTCCTGTTGCGCGGCGAGGAGGTTGCCCTCGACACGTTCGGCGAGGAGCTCGGCCGCGCCTTTCTCGAAGCGCAGGCCAAGCCGTCCGCCGCGGGCCGAAATCCACTGCGGCAGGCGGCCGATCTCGACCGGCTGCGGCAGCACGACGGCGCCATGCTTTTCGAACGCCTTGAACCAGGCGCTTGACCAGGTCGGCCCCTCCGGACGCGTGGTGACGACGAGCACGAGGTTGTCCGGGCCGGGGTCCGCCGCCAGCGCTGCGAGCACGTCGCCGCCGTCCTTGCCCGGCCGCGGCGTCGGCATGCGGACCTCGAGGATGCGCCGCTCGGCAAACAGCGATTGCGTGCGGCTCACGGCCGCGACCTCGGACCAGTTGAAACTGCGGTCGGTCACGAAGAGCTCGCGGCCGCTGTAGCCCTGGGCCCGCGCCTTGGCGCGCACGGCGTCGGCGGCCTCGCCCGTCAGCAGCGCCTCGTCGCCCGCGATCAGCCAGGCGGGCGAGAGGCCCTTCTCCAGCGTACGTGCGAGGTGATCGGCCTGGATGCGCATGGCCGCTCAATTGTAGCCATCGTCGAGCGTTCGGAGGAACGCGACAACGTCGTCGATCTCCGCGGGGGTCAGCGCGGGCTGCTCGCCAGGCTCGCGATCGTAGGGGACTTCGCTCGTGTTGACCGCGGCCACGAGGCCCGCCGGCAAGTCGTCGAACCTGCGCGGCCCGCCGCCCCCGGACGGATACCAGTCGCCCGGCGCCGTGTCGCGCGTGACGTAAAACTCGACGACGTCGCGCAGGCTCGCGATCGCGCCGTTGTGAAAGTACGGCGCCGTGCGGGCCACGTTCCGGAGCGTCGGCACCTTGAAGGCGCCGCAGAATTCGCGGCGCGCGGAGAGATCCTTGCGCTCCGGCCCGCACAGGCCGAGATCGTGGAAGGACGCGTCCGCGTTCGCGGGCAGGCGCGCGTTCCGCGGAACACCGACATTGTCGTAGGTGAAGTCGGTGAAGAGCGGGGGCCGGCCGGCCGCCGACGGGCGGCTCGGGTGGCAGGCCGCGCAGTTGCCTTTCGTCGGGTCTTCGAACAGCGCGAGGCCGCGCTCCTCCTGCGCGCTCAGGCTCGCCGTGCCCGCGAGCCAGGCGTCGTACTTGCTGTCGAAGCGGTGAAAATCGGGATTCTCGACCTGGAATTGCGCGATCGCCGCGGCGAGCTGCCGGAAGGCCGCCTCGGGATGCTCGAGCGCGTCCGCACCGAACACCGCGCGGAAGCGGTCCGCGTTCGGGGAACGCGCCATGCGTGCGATCACGTCGGCCGGCGACGCGTTCGCGAGCTCCCGCGCGTCGAGGAACGGCCTCTCCGCCTGTGCGGCGAGCGTCGGCACGCGCCCATCGCGGAAGAGTCCGCCGAATGGCGTCCCCTCCGCGTCGTAGCCGAACGCCGGCGTGAAGCTCGCGTAACGGATCGAGGGTGAATTGCGGATGCCGGTGCGGTCCATGCGCGCGCCGCCCTTCGAGACCACCTCCTCCGGCGGGGCCGCGTGCGCGAACTCGGGCCGATGACAGGATTCGCAAGCGAGTTCGCCGGATACCGACAAAGTCTTGTCCCGAAAAAGCTGCTCGCCGAGTGCCGCGACCGCGGAAAGCCCCGGGGTCGATATTTCCTGTGCAGCGCCAGAATCGGCTTCGCCGCCGCCGGCGGCTAGCGCGCTGGCACCCAGGAGAATCATGAAACCGATCGGCATTCTGGCGTGCAAAGTCCTCCGATGCTAATGCGAATGATTCGCGTTAACAATGGCGGGAAGCCAAGGCCTGTGCGATAGTCGCGGCGCATGAAAACCGCAATCGCCGTCGCCCTGGGTCTTGCACTGCTCACCTGCCAGGCCCGTGCCGAGGACGATGAATCCCCGCCGATGTTCCAGGCGGCGCTGCACGGGGGCTATCGCTTCGGCGGGAGCCTCGAGGACGCCGAGACCGGTGAGGCGCGCGACCTCGACGAGAGTTCGAGCTTCGCGCTTTCCCTCGAGCTGCGCTACGGACGGGGCGACGACCGCTTCTACCAGCTCTGGTATTCGCGCCAGTCCACCAATGTCAGCGACGGCGTCACCAAGTTCGACACCGACGTCGAGTACCTGCACATCGGCGGCACGCTGCCCTTCGGCGGCTGGGAGCATGCGCAGCCCTACTTCGCCGCGGGCCTCGGCGTCACGCGCTTCTCGGCGTCCGATCCGTCGGCCGACGACCGCGTCAAGTTCTCGGGCTCGATGGCGTTTGGGCTCGAAGTGCCGCTGTCAAAGAAGGCGGCGCTGCGCTTCGAGGGCCGCGGCTACCTGACTTTCACCGACACCGACACTTCGTTCTTCTGCAAGTCGGACAACGGCGAAGGCGTCTGCCGCATCGTCGCGACCGGCTCGTCGATCTTCCAGGGCGAGATGCTCGCGGGGATTCTCGTCCGCTTCTAGTGACCGGCCGCCGGCCGCAGCCACACGGTCAGCAGCCGTACCTGCGTCTCGTCCAGGCGCGCGCCGAAAGCCGGCATCGTGCCGCTCCGCCCTCCGGCAATCGAGGCGACGACCGCCGAGCGGTCGCCGCCGTAGTTCCACGCCGCGTCGTTGAGCGCCGGCGCGCCCAGCATGGGATTGCCGGAGCCATCCGGGCCATGGCAGGCGATGCAGTACTGCGAGAACAGGGCGCTGCCTTCCGCGACCGACGGATCGCCGCCGTGGCCGCCCGCAATGGCGAGCACGTAGTCGGCGAGTTTCTCGACGCCCGGCGCGCCGACGACGCCTTTCCACGGCGGCATCGCTGCCTGGCGGCCCGCCCGGATCGTTTCGGAGATGCGCGTCTCGTCGCCGCCCCATTGCCAGGCGGCATCGCGCAGGTCGGGGAACACGTTTGCCTGCCCGCGCGCGTCGCGACCGTGGCAGGAAGCGCATTGGCTCGCGAACACGTGCGTGGCGGATGCCATCGCGTCGCCGTCCGCGGCGAGCGCGTCTGAGGACAGCGCGAGCAGCCGCTCGCGCGCCGCGCCGAAGCGGCGTTGGTAGTCCGCCACGCGCGCATCGTAGTGCCCCGCCTGTGACCAGCCGAGCGCGCCGCGCCAGTTGCCGAGTCCGGGGTAGAGCATGAGGTAGATGACCGAGAGCGACATCAGCGCCAGGATGAACCAGAACCACCACAGCGGCGCCGGCTTCGCGCCTTCGCGCAGGTTCTCGTCCCAGACGGCGTGCGCATCCTCCGGATCGCTGGCTGCGCGGTAGATGTCGATGACGAGCCACACGAGCGCGACGAAGCTCGCGACCGTGATAAGCGCGATCCATCCGCCCCAGAAGTCGCCCGGCAGGTCAGCCACGGGGCGCCTCGTCCTCCAGCGGCAGGCGCGCGGCATCGTCGAGGCGCTTGCGGGTCGAGCGCAGCGAGACCCAGACCGTGACCGCGATCATGAACGCCATGACGAGCATGTCGCCCGCGAAGAGGTACCAGGTCACGTCGCCTCCGCCGCGGTGCGTGTCCGCCCGAGGGATTGCAGGTAAGCGATGACTGCATCGAGCTCCGTGTGGCCCGCGAGTGCCGCCGGCGCGCCGGCGATGTCCTCGGCGGTGTAGGGATGCCCGAGCTTCGCAAGTGCACGCATGCGCGCCTGGATGCTGCCGTGCCGGTCGGCCGGATGAGTCGCGAGCCACGGATAGGCCGGCATGATTGACTGCGGAACCACCGAGCGCGGGTCCGTGAGGTGCAGGCGATGCCACTCGTCGCTGAAATGGCCGCCCACGCGCTGCAAGTCCGGGCCCGTCCGCTTCGATCCCCAGAGGAACGGACGGTCGTATACGAACTCCTCGGAGCGCGAGTACGGCCCGTAGCGCCGGACCTCGCCGAGCAGCGGACGCACCTGCTGGGTGTGGCAGGTGCTGCACGACTCGCGGATATAGATGTCGCGTCCCTCGAGCTCGAGCGCGGTGTAGGGCGCCAGGCCGGCCGCCGGCTCGGCGTGCGCGCCCTCCGAAACGACGGGCAGGAGCTGCACCATGCCGCCGATGGACGAGACCACCAGGATGCCGAAGATGAGCAGGCCCGTATGGCGCTCGAGCCGCCGATGCAGCGAGATCCAGCTCATGCCGGGACTCCGGCCGCCATCGCCGGCGGGCGCGCGAGCACGGTGCTGCGTCCGGCGAACGTGCGCATGAGGTTCCACGCCATGAGGCAGGCACCGGCGAGGAACAGCAGGCCGCCGAAGAAGCGCAGCAGGTAATAGGGCCGCATGGCCGCCATCACCTCGTTGAAGCCGTAGCGGACTTCCCCGAGGTTGTCGAGCGAGAGCCAGAGCACGCCCTGCGAGATGCCGGCGCCCCACATCGAGAGCACGTAGAGCATGACGCCCGCGAGCGCCAGCCAGAAGTGCGCATTCGCGAGCCGCGCGCTGAAGAGCGGCGCTCCCGCGAGACGGGGCACGAGGAAGTAGAAGGTCCCGAACGTGATCAGCGCGTTCCAGCCGAGCGCGCCGGAGTGCACGTGGCCGATCGTCCACTCGGTGAAATGGCTGAACACGTTGACGCTCTTGATGGCGAGCATCGGGCCCTCGAAGGTCGCGAGGCCGTAGAACGCGAGCGCCAGCACGATGAACTTGAGCGCGGGATCGGTCTTCAGCTTCTGAGCCGCGCCGCTCACCGTCATGATGCCGTTGACCATCGTGGCCCAGGACGGCGCGAGCAGGATGAGGCTCATGGCCATCCCGAGCGACTGCACCCATTCGGGCACCGCGTGGTAGTGCAGGTGGTGCGGCCCGGCCCAGATGTAGGTGTAGACGAAGGCCCAGAACGCGACGATCGACAGGCGATAGCTCCAGATCGGCTGCTCGGCCTGCTTCGGCAGGAAGTAATAGAGCATGCCGAGGAATCCGCCGGTCAGCAGGAATCCGACCGCGTTGTGGCCGTACCACCACTGGACGACCGCGTCCTGCGCGCCCGCGAAGAGCGAATACGACTTGCCGAGGGTCACCGGCAGCTCAAGGCTGTTCACGACGTGGAGCATCGCG
Source organism: Steroidobacteraceae bacterium (assembly GCA_035495635.1). Lineage (GTDB taxonomy): Bacteria > Pseudomonadota > Gammaproteobacteria > Steroidobacterales > Steroidobacteraceae > SCUD01. The sequence continues at coordinate 5,548 of DATJFN010000031.1, forward strand.
ACGACGATGATCAGCGCGCCGTAGAACCAGTTCGAGATGTAGATCGACTCGACCTTGCGCGTCGCGACCGTGCCGAAGAACACGACGCCGAAGGACACCCAGGCGAGCGCGATCGCGATGTCGAACGGCCACTCGAGCTCGGCGTACTCCTTGCCGGCGTTCCAGCCGGCGAGGATCGAGGCGCCGCCGAGCACGATGGCGAGCTGCCACGCCCAGAAGATGGCCCAGCCGAGCGTCGGTGCGAACAGGCGGACATGCGAGGTACGCTGCACGCTGTAGAAGGCGGTGCCGATCAGCGCCGAGACGCCGAAGCCGAACAGCACGAGCGTCGTGTGCAGCGTCCGCAGGCGGCCGAACGACAGGCCGGGCAGCCCGAAGTCGATCGTCGGCCAGACGAGCTCGGCCGCGACGTACACGCCGGCGAGCATGCCGAGCAGTGCCCAGGCGACGGCGGCGCCGGTGAACGCGGTAACCAGCCGGTCCTCGTAGTGCATGCTCAGGCTCCGAGCAGCGGGCCGATGCCGCTGCCCCACAATGCGACCGTGAGGCCGAAGAGGCTCACGAGGGCCACCAGCAGGTAGGCGATCAGGGCCGACGCCATCAGCATCCCCCGGTTCGGGCCGGTCGCGAGCACGACGGGCAGCCCGCGGTAGAGCAGGTACATGCTCCAGATCAGGACGGGCACCAGCACGAGCAGGTTGAAGAACGCGTGCGGATAGAGGTGTACGACGCTTCCGACGGCGAGCGGTGCACCGACGATCGCCATGAGCGCGAAGCTGCGTCCCAGCGACTGGCTCGCGTCGTAGGTCACGGCCATCCAGCGCGCGATCACCGAGCTCGTCACGTAGCCGAGCAGCAGGGCCGCGAAATACGCGGCGCAGATCGCGAGGATCGTCGGCTGCGGCAGGAACACCGGCGCGACGCCGAGCCGCCAGCCGAACTTCAGCGTCCCGAAGTACGCGAAGAGCGGCGGCAGGAGCCCGAGCCACAGCGCGAAGCCGAAGAAGACCCGGGCCGCGCCGGGCGGCGCGGCTGCCACCGACTGGAAAACCTGCGCAGGCGCGAACAGCACCTTGCCCAGATGCAGGATGGAAAGTCTTCCCGGCATGCACTTCTCCCCGTGCGAATTCTAGAAGAGGCCGCTAGCATCGCGGCACCACCCAAAGGGGCAGCCACCTTGAATGAGTCCAACACGCAACGCCGCGGGCTCTACCCGCCGATCGAGCCGAGCCAAAGCGGCCATCTTGCCGTCGGAGCCGGTCACGAGATCTACTGGGAGGAATGCGGCAATCCGAATGGCAAGCCGGTCGTATTCCTGCACGGCGGCCCGGGCGCGGGCTCTGACGCGCGTGCGCGGCGCTTCTTCGATCCGGCGCGCTACCGCATCTTCCTCTTCGACCAGCGCGGCTGCGGGCGCAGCCGTCCGCACGCGAGCCTCGAGCACAACACGACCTGGGACCTCGTCGCGGACATCGAAAAGCTGAGGGCGCTCTTCGGGATCGAGCGCTGGCAGGTATTCGGCGGTTCCTGGGGCTCGACGCTCGCGCTCGCCTATGCGCAAACGCACCCGGAACGCGTGACCGAGCTCGTGTTGCGCGGGATCTTCCTGCTGCGCAAGCGCGAGCTCGACTGGTTCTACCAGGAGGGCGCATCGGCGCTGTACCCGGACCGCTGGGAGGACTACCTAGCGCCCATCCCGCCCGCCGAGCGCGGCGAACTCGTGCGCGCGTTCTACCGGCGCCTCACGGGCGAAGATCGCGCGGCGGCGCAGGCGGCGGCGCGCGCCTGGTCGATGTGGGAAGGCTCGACGAGCTATCTCCTGACCGACGAGGACAACGTGCGCCGCTGGGGCGAGGACGAGTTCGCGCTCGCGGTCGCGCGCATCGAGTGCCACTACTTCGTGAACGACGGATTCATGCGGCGCGAGAGCCAGCTGCTCGACGACATCGGCCGCGTGCGCCACCTGCCGGGGGTGATCGTGCAGGGCCGGCACGACGTCGTCTGCCCGATGTTCACGGCCTGGGACCTGCACCGCGCCTGGCCCGAGGCGGAGCTGCGCGTGGTGGGCGACGCCGGCCACTCCGCCTTCGAGCCCGGCATCACCGACGAGCTCGTCCGCGCGACCGACCGCTTTGCGAAATAAAGGGGACGCGCCCCTTTGACGTTCGCTAGCACTCCGGGACGTTGACGGCGAGGCCTCCCTGGGACGTCTCCTTGTAGATGGACTTCATGTCGTAGCCGGTCTGGCGCATGGTGGCGATTACCTGGTCGAGCGAGACCTTGTGCGTGCCGTCGCCGCGGAGCGCGAGGCGCGCCGCGTTGATGGCCTTGACCGCTCCCATCGCATTCCGCTCGATGCAGGGTATCTGCACGAGGCCCGCGATCGGGTCGCAGGTGAGGCCGAGGTTGTGCTCCATCCCGATCTCGGCCGCATTCTCCACCTGGCCGTTCGAGCCGCCGAGCGCCGCCGCGAGGCCTGCGGCCGCCATCGAGCAGGCGACGCCGACCTCGCCCTGGCAGCCCATCTCGGCGCCGGAGATCGAGGCGTTTCGCTTGTAGAGGAGCCCGATGGCGCCGGCGGCGAGCAGGAAGCGCGCGATGCCCGACGCATCGCTGTCCCGGCAGAAGCGCGCGTAATAATGCATCACTGCCGGCACGATGCCGGCGGCGCCGTTCGTCGGCGCCGTTACGACCTGCCCGCCCGCGGCGTTCTCCTCGTTCACGGCGAGCGCCCAGGCATTGACCCACTCCATCGCGTCCGCGCGCCGGTCGACCTCGAGCGCGCGCTTCAGCTGCGGCGCACGGCGCTTGACCTTCAGCACGCCGGGCAGCACGCCTTCCGCCGCGAAGCCGCGATCGACGCAGGCCTGCATGACGGCCCAGATGCGCGCGAGCTTCGCGTCGACCTCGGACGCGGGCCGGAGCGCCTCCTCGTTTCGGCGCATCAGCTCGGCGATCGTGAGCCCCGCGCGCTCGGCTTGCCGGAGCAGCTCCTCGCCGCTGCCGAACGGGAGCGGCATCTGGACCGGTTCCGCCGCGGCCTCGGGCCCCTCCTCTTCCGCGCGCTGCACCGCGCCGCCGCCGATCGAGTACATCTCCTCCGACAGGAGCGTCGCGCCCGCCGCGTCGCGCGCCGTGAAGCGCATCCCGTTCGAGTGGCCCGGCAGCATCTGATCGCGGTGGAAGAGCAGGTTCATCGGCTCGTCGAACGCGATCTCACGGCGTCCGAGAAGCCGGATGCGCGCGGTCCCGCGGACCCGCGCGAGCGTCGGCTCCATCACGGCCGGGTCGAACTCCGACGGGTCGTGGCCCTCGAGCCCAAGGAGGATCGCGCGGTCCGTGCAGTGCCCGAGTCCGGTCAGCGCGAGCGAGCCGTAGAGCTGGACGTAGACCTCAGCCACCTGCTCGAGCAGGCCCTTCGCCGCGATGTCGACCACGAAGAAGCGCGCGGCGAGCATCGGGCCCATCGTGTGCGACGAGGACGGGCCCACGCCGACCTTGAAGACATCGAAGGTCGAGAGGTTCACAGTGCGGCCAGCCGGCGCATGATGAGGTCCGCGATCTCCTCGGCGAGCGCGGCGCGCAACGAATTTTCTTCATGCTCCTTCGCGAGCACGGCGGTCTCGTTGTAGCCGTACTCGCGCGTGAGCTTCACCTGCTTGCGCGACAGCAGCTCCGTCGCACCGTTCGACACCGAGAACTCCGCGGCGTAGTACACCTCGTACTCGCCCGGTTTGTTGTCGGCGGTCACCGAGAGGAGCTCGCGGCCGGTGTCGTCGAGATGCAGGTTGATCACGGCGCTTGCATCCGCCGCGTTCGGCGCGAGCGTCGCGCCCGCCGCCTCGAGGCGCTGCGTGAGCGCGGCGTAGAGCGGCGAGTAGCGGTCCTGGGTGTCGATCCACGGCTTCGCCATCAACGCGGGCAGGGGCGCCTCGCCGCGCAGGTGGAATCCGCAGGCCGTGAGCGCGAGGAAGGCGGCGAGGATGAGGCTGGCGCGGCGCATCACACGACCACGTTCACGAGCTTGCCCGGCACGTAGATGAGCTTGCGCACCGGCTGGCCCGCGACGAACTTGGCGACACCGGGATCGGCGAGCGCAGCTTCACGCGCGACGGATTCGTCGGCGCCCGCGGCGACCGCGATCCGGGCGCGGAGCTTGCCGTTCACCTGCACGACGATCTCGATCGTGTCCTGCACGAGCGCCGCAGGATCCGCCGCCGGCCAGCGCTCGTCCACGACGAGCGTCGCGTGGCCGAGCTCGCGCCACATCGCCTGCGTCGCGTGCGGAATGACGGGCGAGAGCACGAGGACCACGAGGTCGAGCGCTTCCTGCATCACGGCGCGGCCCTGCGGCGAGCGGTCCGGGTACGCCGAAAGCGCGTTGTAGAGCTCCATCACCGCGGCGATCGCCGTGTTGAACATGCGCCGGCGGCCGATGTCGTCGCCGACCTTCGCAACCGTCTCGTGCACCTTGCGGCGGAGCTCGCGCGCCGCCCGGTCGAGCGTCGCCGCGTCCACGGCGCCGGCCGGGCCGCCCTCGACATGCGCGTGCACGATCTTCCACAGCCGCTTCATGAACCGGAAAGCGCCCTCGACGCCCTCGTCCGACCACTCGAAGGTGTGCTCGGGCGGTACGTTCGACATCGTGAAGAGGCGCGCGGTGTCCGCGCCGTATCGGTCCACGAGCTCCTGGGGATCCACGCCGTTCTTGCGCGACTTCGACATCGTGCCGATGCCGCCGTACTCGACCGGATTGCCATCCGACCGCAGGACGCCGGCGCGCGACGCGCCCTCACCGCTTGCCTCCACTTCCGCCGGGTTGTAGTAGACGAGGCGCCCGGAGCCGGGCTTGCGGAACCAGATCTCGTTGAGGACCATGCCCTGCGTCAGCAGGCGCTGGAAGGGCTCGTCCAGCGGCGTCAGCCTGCAGTCGCGCATCACGCGCGTCCAGAAGCGCGAATACAAAAGGTGCAGGATCGCGTGCTCGATGCCGCCGATGTACTGGTCCACCGGCATCCAGTAGTTCGCGCGGCCGTCGACCATCGCATCGTCGTTGTGCGCCGAGGCGAACCGGAAGAAATACCAGGACGAGTCGACGAAGGTGTCCATCGTGTCCGTCTCGCGCCGCGCCGCCGCGCCACACTTTGGGCACTTCACGTCGAGGAAGGCCTTCGACTTCGCGAGCGGATTGCCGGAACCGTCCGGCACGAGGTCCTCCGGCAGCCGTACGGGGAGCTGGTCGTCCGGCACCGGCACGTCGCCGCAGGACGGGCAGTGGATGATCGGGATCGGGCAGCCCCAGTAGCGCTGGCGCGAGATGCCCCAGTCGCGCAGCCGCCAGACGACCTGCTTGCGCCCGAGTCCCCTGGCCTCGAGGTCGCGCGCGATCGCATCGACGGCGGCGCCGTAGTCGAGCCCATCGTAGGTGCCGGAGTTCACGCAGCGCCCATAGTCCGCGTACCAGGACTGCCAGGTGTCCGTCGAATAGGGCCTTTTCTCGACATCGATCACCGGGAGGATCGGCAGGCCGTATCTCTTCGCGAATGAGAAGTCGCGCTCGTCATGGCCCGGCACGCCCATGACCGCGCCTTCGCCATAGACCATCAGGACGTAATTGCCGACCCAGACCGGCACCTCGCGGCCGGTCAGCGGGTGGCGCACGCTGAGGCCCGTCGCGACGCCTTTCTTTTCCATCGTCGCGAGGTCCGCTTCCATGAAGCTGCCACGGCGGCACTCCTCGACGAAGGCACGGACATTCGCGTCGCGCGCCGCCGCGAGCTCCGCCAGCGGATGCTCCGCCGCGACCGCGACGAAAGTGACGCCCATGACCGTGTCGGCGCGCGTCGTGAAGACCCTGAGCTCGCCTTTCTGCCCGCCGATGTCGAAGGGAAACGAGAGGTTGACGCCCTCGCTGCGGCCGATCCAGTTCGCCTGCATGGTGCGCACGCGATCGGGCCAGTCGGGGAGCCTATCGAGCGCCGCGAGCAGCTCCTCCGCGTACTGGGTGATGCGGAGGTAATACATCGGTATCTCGCGCTTCTCGACGGGCGCGCCCGTGCGCCATCCGCGGCCGTCGATCACTTGCTCGTTCGCGAGGACGGTCTGGTCCACCGGGTCCCAGTTCACCGTGCCGGTCGTCTTGTACGCGACGCCGCGCTCGAGCATGCGCAGGAACAGCCACTGGTTCCACCGGTAGTAGTCGGCGTCGCAGGTCGCGAGCTCGCGGGACCAGTCGATGCCGAAGCCGAGCGACTTGAGCTGCCCCTTCATGTGGCGGATGTTGTCGCGCGTCCACTTCGCGGGCGCCACTCCGTTCTCGATCGCGGCGTTCTCCGCCGGCAATCCGAACGCGTCCCAACCCATGGGTTGCAACACGTTGCAACCCTGCATGCGCATGTAGCGCGCCAGGACGTCGCCGATCGTGTAATTCCGGACGTGTCCCATATGGAGCCTGCCACTGGGATACGGAAACATGCACAGGCAGTAGTACTTCGGCCTGGCCGCGTCTTCGCGCGCGGCGAACGAGCCGGCGGCTTCCCATTGCGCTTGGACTTGCGGCTCGATTTCCTTCGGTTCGTAGCGCTCTTTCATGTGAATCAAGAAGGATACATGAGGGCCGCTGAGCCGGCGGGCATTCTCGGGACCGCCGTGAATCCGTCCCTG
>DATJFN010000032.1:0-11993 GCA_035495635.1 Steroidobacteraceae bacterium
AGAACATGACGAGACCCCAGGTGAACGCGATCGCGATCCACGTCAGCTCGACTCGGTCGATGCGATGGCTCCACCAGAGCCTTTCGCTGGGAGGCTGGATGGCCATGGTCGGACCTCCGCGCGCCTAGGGCGCAACCGGGATCTGGATCAGCTCGAGGATGCCCCAGATGATGTAGAGCACAGTGGGCACGACGACCCCGAGGAACAGCAACAGGAACGGGTTGTCGAGAACCCGTTGCATGAACGGTATGCGCTCTGGTTCCCGCTGTGGCGCGGGCTCGTGTTCCGGCATGGGTCCACCCCCTTCCTACAAACGCTTCCGCCCGGAAGGAGGATCGCCAATTGGACCCTGGAGCACCTTGATCTGCGTCAATCCCACGGCCGCGCGGGCCCAAGGGCCGGTAAGATCGCGCCTCGGGAGGGGCACAAGAAGTGATACGTGGATCCTGCCTCTGCGGCAACGTGCGCTACGAAATCCACGGCAAGCCGCAGTTCATGTACTACTGCCACTGCATCATGTGCCGCAAGGCGACGGGCACGTCGTTCGCGACCAACATGTTCGTGCGCGCCGAGGACTTCAGGATCACGGCCGGCAGCGAGAGCCTGAAGCCCTATCGCTCGAGCCCGGACGAGTTCCGCCACTTCTGCGGGAATTGCGGCTCGCCCGTTTACAGCGAGGCCGAGCATCGCAAAGGGATCCTCTCGATCCGCTGCGGGCTCCTGAACGACGATCTGCCCGTGCGGCCCGCTCGACACATCTATACGGCGTTCAAGGCGCCCTGGTACGAAATTCACGACCACATACCTGAATTTCCGGGCGCGCCACCCGCCGGGGCCTGATTTGTCGGCCGGAGCCTACACCGGGCGCGAGTCGCTTCGTGTCATCCTCGCCCGCGCATGGACACCGCGGTCGTACAGCTTGCCGATGCCCGGCCGCCTCAACTCCTCGAACGGATAGTCCCCGGCGACGGCGAGATGGCGCGCCGTATGCGCGCGCTCGACTGGTCGAAGACGCCGCTCGGGCCGGCCGAGCAATGGCCGCAGAGCCTGCGCGGCCCGGTGTCGCATCTGCTGGCCTCGAAGGCCCAGATAATCCTCTTCTGGGGGCCCGAGTTCGTCTCCCTCTACAACGACGCCTACATCCCGGTGTTCGGAGCCAAGCACCCGCAGATGCTCGGCCAGCCAGGCCACGTCGCCTGGAGCGAGCTTTGGGATACCGGTGTCAACCTGCACGCACTGCTGGATGGCGTAGTCAACACCGGCGAGGCGTTCAGCGCGCGCGACCTCCTCTTCGTCGTGGAGCGCAACGGCTTCGTCGAGGACACCTACTTCGACGTTTCCTACGACCCTGTGCGGGGCGAGTCCGGCGCGGTCGCCGGAGTGTTCTGCATCGTCACCGAGACCACCGGGCGCGTGGTCGGCGAGCGGCGCCTCGCCGTGCTGCACGACCTGGCGGCCCGCAATGCGAATGCCCGCAGCGCGCGCGATGCCTGCGCGCTCGCCATGGCATCACTCGCCGCGCGGCCCGACGAGGTTCCCTTTGCCCTCGCCTACTTCGGCGACGAGTTGCAGGCGGCAACGCCGGGCGCCGAAGCGGCGCTCGCCGCCGCAGCCCCGGACCGCATCAGGGAACTGCCGATCCCGGGCGGCCGCCTGATTGTGGGCATGAATCCGAGGCGCCCTTACGACGACCAATACGCCGCGTTCCTGGCTCTCGTCGCCGGCCAGATCGCGACCGCCGTCGTCAACGCGCGCGCCTACGAAGAAGAGCGCAAGCGTGCCGAGTCGCTCGCCGAACTCGACCGCGCAAAGACCGTCTTCTTCAGCAACGTCAGCCACGAGTTCCGCACGCCGCTCACGCTGTTGCTCGGTCCGCTCGAGGACACGCTGACTCAGCTGAACGGCCCGCTCCCCGCCGAGGCGACCGCGGCGCTCGCCGTCGCGCATCGCAACAGCCTGAGGCTCCTGCGCCTCGTCAACACGCTGCTCGATTTCTCGCGCTTGCAGGCCGGCCGGATCGAGGCCTGTTTCGAGCCGACGGACCTCGCGGGCTTCACGGCGGAGCTCGCGAGCGTCTTCCGCGCCGCGATCGAAAAGGCCGGGCTGCGGCTCGTGGTCGACTGCCCGCCGCTCGCCGGCGACGCGTTCGTAGACCGAGAGATGTGGGAAAAGATCGTCTTCAACCTGCTGTCGAACGCCTTCAAGTTCACGTTCAACGGCGAAATTGCGGTCCGCCTGCGCGAGAGCGACGGCCATATCACGCTCACGGTGAGCGACACCGGCGTCGGCATCCCGCAGCACGAGTTGCCGCGAGTCTTCGAGCGTTTCCATCGTATCCGGCAGCCGCGGGCGCGGACGCACGAGGGCACGGGCATCGGCCTGGCGCTGGTCCAGGAACTCGCGCAATTGCACGGCGGCGAAACGTCAGCGCGGAGCGGGTCCGCACATGGGTCGACGTTCGAGGTCCGGATCCCGACCGGCAAGGCGCACCTGCCGCCGGACCGGATCGAGGCGCATCGGCAACTGGCGTCCACCGCAACGGGCGGCGCTCCGTTCCTGCTGGAAGCGCTGCGCTGGCTGCCCGACAGTGACGGCCACGACGCCGATGCGACGCTTCCAGCGCTTGCCGACCTGCCCGTTCAAGCGCAGCCGCACCCGGCGCTCGCCGACCGGCTGCGCCCTCGCGTTCTCGTCGCGGACGACAACGCCGACATGCGCGATTACATCCAGCGCCTGCTCGGTAATGACTACCAGGTCGAATGCGTCCCGGATGGCAAGGCCGCGCTCGAGCGCATTGCGACCGCTCCTCCCGACCTCGTGCTGACCGACGTGATGATGCCCCACGTCGACGGCTTCGGCGTCCTTCGCGCCTTGCGTGGCGACGAGCGCACGCGGGCGATCCCCGTGATCTTGCTGTCGGCGCGCGCCGGCGAAGAGAGCCGCGTGGAGGGCCTGCAGGCCGGCGCCGACGACTACCTCGTGAAGCCATTCGGCGCGCGCGAAATGCTCGCACGCGTCGCCTCGCACCTGCAGCTCGCGCAGGTCCGGCGGGAGTCGAGCGAGAGGCTCGACGCACGGCTCAAGGAGCTCGAGGCCGCGAACGCGCATCTCGACAAGGCGGCGGAGCGCCTCCGCCTCCTGTGGGACGCGGCGGCGATCATGCTGTCAACGGACAACGCGGACTGGATGGTGCGGAGCCTTTTCGCGAAGGTGAGCGAGCACCTGGGCACCGATGCCTACTTCAATTTTCTCGTCAGCCCGGCGGGCGACTGCCTCCAGCTCGTTTCCTGCGCGGGCGTGTCCGACAAGACGGCGCGCTCGATCCAGCGGATCGAGCTCGGCCAGGCGATCTGCGGCACCGTCGCGCTCCAGCGCCGGCCGATCGTCGCGACGCACATCCAGTCGTCGGCCGACCCCAAGGTCCAGCTCGTCAAGTCTTTCGGCATCCGGTCTTATGCCTGCAATCCCCTGATCGCGGAGAACCGCCTGATCGGCACGCTGTCGTTCGCGAGCCGGACGCGGGACTCCTTCGAGCCAGACGAGATCGCGTTCCTCGAGACGCTCTGCCAGTACATCACCATGGCCTACGAGCGGCTCCGGCTCCTCGAACGGCTGCGCGAAGCCGACCGGCGCAAGGACGAGTTCATCGCCATGCTCGCGCACGAGCTGAGAAATCCGCTGTTCCCGGTCCGCAATGCGCTGCAGCTCCTGCGGCTTGCCGACGGCAAGCACGACGTGATCGAGGCCGCGCGCGGCGTCATGGAGCGGCAGGTCGCCCAGATGGTGCGGCTCGTGGACGACCTCCTCGACGTCGCCCGCATCACGCGCGGCAAGCTGGAGCTCCGGCGCGAGCGCGTGGAGCTCGCAGTGCTCGTGAACCACGCCGTCGAGGCCGGCCGGCCGCTCATCGAACAGATGGCGCACACGCTCGAGATCCACCTGCCCTCGGAGCCGGTGTACCTCGACGCGGACGCCGTGCGCCTGACGCAGGTGATCCTGAACCTGCTCAACAATGCGGCGAAGTACACGGAGCCAGGCGGCCACATCACGCTGACCGCGACGCGCGAAGAGGGGGAGGTCGCGGTCGCCGTGCGCGACACCGGCATCGGCATATCGGCAGACATGTTGCCGAACGTCTTCGACATCTTCACGCAGGTGGAGCCGCCCGCCGACCGCTCGCAGGGCGGGCTCGGCCTCGGCCTCACGCTCGTGAAGCACCTCGCCGAGCTGCATGGCGGCAGCGTCGAGGCGACCAGCTACGGCACAGGACGGGGCAGCACCTTCACCGTGCGCCTGCCCGTCGCGCAGGGCGCCGCGGCGTCCGTCGACGCGGTTGCGCCGCAGGCGGTTGCGAGCCTGCCAGGCCACCGCATCCTCATCGTGGACGACAACCGCGATGGCGCCAACAGCCTCGCGATGGTGCTGAGGATGCTCGGCAATCACGTGCACATCACGTACGACGGCATCGCCGCGATCATCGCCGCCGAGGCGTTCCGCCCGAACCTGGTGCTGCTCGACATCGGTCTGCCCCGCATGGACGGGCACGAGGTCTGCCGCCGCATCCGCGAGCAACCCTGGGGCAAGGACATGGTCCTCGTCGCCGTGACCGGCTGGGGCCAGGACGAAGACCGGCGACGTTCGCTGGAATCCGGCTTCGACCACCACCTCGTGAAGCCGGTGAACCCGGCCGATCTCGAGAAGCTCCTCGCCGAAGACCCGCGCCTCCAACCGTGGTCGCGCACGATCGATCCGCTTAGCGGCATACTGAGGGAAAGCCGGCCGCCCGCCTGACGCCGACCTCCCGGTTCGCGCAGGCGACTCCGCGTGCCGCGCCGGGGGATCTCGATGACCATCACGCGACGCGACTGCATCGGGCGTGCGCTCGCCCTTTCCGCCTTGCCGCTGCTCGGCCCGCTCCGTGCTTTCGCCGGGGAGTCCGATCCCCTCGTCACCTCGGCCGACCAGGCCGTGGACGTCTTCGACTTCGAGCGCTTGGCGCGCTCGAAGCTGCCGCCCGCGCACTTCGGTTACCTGGCGACCGGCGTCGACGGCGACGCGACGCTGCATGCCAACACGGCGGGATTCGAACACTACAGCCTTCGTGTGCGCCGTCTCATCGGCGTGAACAAAGTCGACATGTCCATGAACCTCTTCGGCACGACCTGGGAAACGCCGATCGTCATCGACCCGGTCGGCAGCCAGCGGGCATTCAGCCCCGAGGGCGAGATCGGCACCGCGAAGGCCGCCGCTTCGCGGAAGACACTCCAGGTGCTGTCCACCGTCTCGTCCACGAGCGTCGAGGACGTCAACGCCGCGCGCGGCGAGCCGGTCTGGTACCAGCTTTACCCGACCGACCAGTGGGACGTCACGCAGGCGCTCGTCAAGCGAGCGCGCGACGCTGGATGCCCGGCATTGGCGCTGACGGTCGATCTCCAGGGCGGCTCGAACCGCGTGACGCTCGCACGCTCGCTGCGCGTCGACCCGCGCGACTGCAAGACCTGTCACACCACGAGCCGGACACAAGTGACCGGCTTCATCGCCGGCAAGCCGATGTTCAGCGGCCTCGACATCTCGAAGGTGGGCGGCCTCACCTCGCTCGACATGAACTGGGACTTCGTGGATCGGCTGCGCGGCATCTGGCCGCGCAAGCTCCTCATCAAGGGCATCGTGACGCGCGAGGACGCCGAGATTGCGATCGCACGGGGCGTCGACGGCATCTTCGTCTCGAACCACGGCGGGCGTGGCGAAGACAGCGGCCGCGCGTCGATCGACAGCCTGCCGGAAGTCGTCGCAGGCGTGCGCGGGCGCATCCCGGTCATCGTGGACGGCGGCTTTCGCCGCGGCTCCGACATCTTCAAGGCGCTCGCGCTCGGCGCGAATGCCGTCGGCATCGGGCGGCCGTACATCTGGGGCCTGGCCTCGTTCGGCCAGGCCGGCGTCGAGAAGGTGCTCGACATCCTGAAGAATGAGCTCACCATCGCGATGCGCCAGGCGGGTACGCGGAGCATTTCCGAGATCAACCGGTCCTACGTCATTGACAACCGGAAAGCCTGAGGTGACGCGCCCGTGAAGCTCGCTCAGGATCATGCGATCCAGTGCGGCTGCGGCCAGCTGCGGGGCACACTCGCCGCCGGCGCGAAGTTCACGCGCGCAGTCTGCTATTGCCGCGACTGCCAGGCATTTGCCGCCGCACTCGGAGCGCCCGCCGGCATGCTGGACGCGAAGGGCGGCACGGATGTCATCGCGACCCTTCCGCGCTACGTCCGCTTTACGGCGGGCGCCGGGCGCCTCGCCTGCCTTTCACTGTCTGACCACGGCCTGCTGCGCTGGTACGCGAGCTGCTGCCGCTCTCCGATCGGCAACACGCCGCGCAACCCGAGGATCTCGTACGTGGGCCTCGTGCACAGCAGCCTGGGGCTCGATCCGCGCGCCCTCGATGCCGTGTTCGGCCCGCCGGACCTCGTCACCTTCAGCGAGCACGCGAAGGAACCCGTCCCGTCCAGCGGCCTGCGCACGGCGATGGCCACCGCCCGGATTGCCCTCCGGCTCATCGGCACTCGGTTGGACGGCTCCTGGCGGCGGACGCCTTTCTTCGATCGCGACCTGAAGCCCGTCGCAAATCCGCATCCGGCCTGAGCTACGGGCAGGCATGCGGGTCGCGTGGCGCTAAAATAGCGCCCGATGTCGAAGACCCGGCTGATGATCCGCTCCGCCCTGCTCGCGGCGCTGCTGCTCGTCGCGCTCTGGCCCGATGCCGCCGCGCGCGCGCAGGAGTTCCAGCCCTACCCCTCGCCAAAGATCACCATCGACCAGTGGCAGAAGTACCTGCTCGAGGTTCGGTCCCTGCACGAGGCATCGGCGGAGGTCTACAAGGATAAGAACGTCGTCGTTTTTTCGGATCCGACCACGCGGACCTTCTACATCTTCACGACCAAGGACAATCCCGCGCACCCGGCGTGGATCACCCGCCAGATCGTCGAAGAAGGCGGCAAGGTCAACGTCCGGCAGATCGGCTACTTCGCGGGCGCACAGGCGCCGTTCGACCGGATGTTCAGCGCTTACCTGCAGCTCAACGAGCAGCTGAAGCACGAAGTCGAACAACGCAATCAGTAGGGACTCCCCATGACCACCCGAATGCTGGCCATCCTCGCAGTCCTCGCGACCAGCGCTCCCGCCCACGCGGACGTGACGATCAAGGCATCCGGAACCGGAGAGGGGCTTGGCATGTCGGGCACGTCGTCGAGCACGACCTACATCAAGGGCCTCAAGATGCGCGTCGATGGCACGCTCGGCAAGCGAGCGTCGTCCACGATCTTCGACGTCGATAACCAGAAGATGTACGTGCTCGACGAGAAGAAGAAGCAGGCCGAGGTCTGGAACATGACGGCGGTTTCGGAGGAGGTTTCGAACTCCGTCAGCGTGGGCGGCATCCAGACGACGATCAAGCCCAACGGCCAGACCAAGCAGATCGCCGGGCTCAACGCGGAGGGCTACGACCTCGAGATCATCGTGCCGGCAACGCTCGGCGGGCCCGGCGGCGTGGCGGTCACCATCGTGATGAACGGAACGACGTTCGTCGTGAAGGGCGCTCCCGGGTCGCAGGACTACTCGGCGTTCTATGCGGGCGCCGCGGAGAAGGGCTGGATCTTCAGCGACCCGCGCGCAGCCAAGGGACAGCCCGGTCAGGCGCGGGCGATGGCGCAGATGTACGCGGAGTTCGCGAAGCTCGGCGGCCTGCCTTACGAGTCGGACATGCACATCAAGCTGCAGAGTGAAGGCGTGATGGGCGGCCTGATGGCGAAGATGGGCAACGTCACGACGACCTCGAACATCGAGTCCGTCGATGCGGGCGCGCTCGCCGACAGCCTGTTCCAGCCCCCGGCGGACTACGAGCTGAAGCAGAAGAACTAGGGGCGGCGCGCGGAACCGGAGCCCGGGCCAAACCGCTCCTTCAGGAACTCCAGGAACGCGTTGACCTTCGGCAGCAGGTGCCGCCGCGTCTCGTACACCGCGTTGATCGAGAGCTCCGGGCCCGGGTGGTCCTGCAGCACCTGCACCAGCTTGCCGGCGGCCAGCTCGTTCTCGACGAAAAAGCGCGGAAAGTAGGCGAGGCCGAGCCCGTCGAGCGCGAACTGCTTGAGCGCGAAGTCGTTGTTGCAGCGGATCGTGCTGCGCATCGTCACCGTGACCCAGTCGCCCTTCGCCGACCGGAATCGCCACTCATTGGGCGCGCGCAGGATGCTGTAGCCGAGTCCGTCGTGGGCCGAGAGGTCCGCCGGCTTTGACGGCGTGCCGTGGCGGCGAAAATACGCGGGCGACCCGACGAGCGCCGTCGGCACCGGTGCGAGCCGCGTCGCGACGAGCGTCGAGTCTCGCATCGGCGAGATGCGGACGGCGACGTCGAAGCGCTCCTTCACAAGATCCACCAGCCGGTCGCTGAGGTCGAGGTCGAGCGTGACCTCGGGGTAGAGCGAGCGAAACTCCTGGATCCTGGGTGCGAGCTGCGTGACGCCGAAGTATGTCGGCGCGGACACCCGCAGCAACCCGCGCGGCTTGCCCGTCAGCTGTGCGACGTCATTCTCCGCCTCGCCCAGCTCCGCGAGCGCCGCGGCGCTCCGGCCGAAAAGCGCCTGCCCGGCCTCGGTCAGCGCGAGTCGCCGCGTCGTCCGGTGCAGCAGGCGCGCGTCGAGCCGCTGCTCGAGGCGGTTGACGTACTTGCTGACCGCGGCCTTCGACATCGCGAGCGCATCGGCGGCCTTCGTGAAGCTGCCCAGCTCGACCACGCGCACGAACACGGCGACGTCGGAAAGGGTATTCATGGCGGCTCATGGATTGTTCATCGACATGAACAATCTTATTCCATTTACCCCGATTATCAATAGGGCTGGAAAGCCTACATTTTGACCCACGCAGCGCCGGATGTTCCGGCGCAGGAATCCAACCAGGAGACAGACATGAACGCCTCTCGCAACACGAACTACGGCATCGCGCTCCTGCGCGTCAGCCTCGGACTCATGTTCATCGCCCACAGCGTGGTGCTGAAGTACTTCACCTTCGGCCTCGCGGGCACGGCGCAGTTCTTCGAGCAGATCGGGCTGCCCGGCTTCCTCGCCTACGTCGTATTCGGGATGGAGGCGGTCGGCGGCATCCTGCTCGTGCTCGGCGTTCGCACCCGGGAAGTCTCGGCCGCCCTCCTCCCGGTCCTCGCCGGGGCACTGTGGGTGCACTCGGCGAATGGCTGGGTGTTCAGCGGCGCGAACGGCGGCTGGGAATACCCGCTGTATCTCATCGTGCTGAGCGTCGCGCAGATCCTGCTCGGTGAAGGCGCGTTCGCGCTGTCGCGGTCGACCGGCAGGACCGGACGCATCGTGGCGCAGCACACGGCAGCCTGAACGGCCTCTCTCCCCCGCGGCCGCGGTCATCGCCCTCCGGTGATCGCGGCCTTCTCTTTTGGACGCCCGGTTTCCGCGGGGCGTACATTAGAAAGGACTGCGCCTAGGGGAACCATGCACACCGTGATCGTCATCGCCGGCGGGCTCGGCCTGCTTGCCCTCTTCCTGGTCGTCGGGCGCTACCTCGATCGCAGCACCGCGGCGGTCGCGCATGCGGCGCTGTGGTTCATCGTGGTGTGGCTCCTGGCGACGGGATTCAACCTCTCGATCGGAATGCGCCGCGGCTACTCGCTCGCCGAGGAGCTGCCGATCGCGCTCCTGGTGTTCGGGGTGCCGGCGGCGATCGCGGCCGTCATCTGGTTTCGCCTGACTCGCAGCGCGTAAGAGCGGCCGCGGCGGGCGCTTGCACTACGTCAGCCTCGCGGAAACGGCGCGGCGCCTGAAAGACCGGGCGATCTCACCGGTCGAGCTCGCGCGACACCAGCTGGATCGCATCGGCGCCCTGGATGCCCGGCTTCACGCCTTCGTCGCCGTGACGGCGGAGCGTGCGATGGGGGCCGCGCGCCGCGCGGAATCGGAAATCGAGGCCGGCCGCTATCGTGGGCCGCTGCACGGCATCCCGGTCGGCCTCAAAGACCTCTGCGACATGCGCGGCGTCGCGACGGGGGCCGGTACGAAAGTACTCGCCGACGCAATCGCCGACGATGACGCCACCGTCGTCAGGAAGCTCGAGGACGCCGGCGCCGTGATTGTCGGCAAGCAGGCCCTCTGCGAAGGCGCGTTCGGCCCGTATCACCCCGCGCTCCCCGTCCCGGTCAACCCCTGGCACGCGTCGCGCTGGAGCGGCGTGTCCTCGAGCGGCTCGGCCGTCGCGACGACGGCCGGCCTTTGCTTCGCTTCCATCGCGACCGACACCGGCGGCTCGATCCGCTATCCCTCCGCCGCCAACGGCTGCGTCGGGCTGAAGCCGACTTACGGCCGCGTGAGCCGGCACGGCGTGTTTCCGCTCGCGCCCTCGATGGATCACATCGGGCCGCTGGCGCGCTCCGTCGAGGACGCTGCGCTGATGTTCGACGTGATCGCGGGGCCTGACCGAAGCGATCCGACGTCGCGGCCCGAACCGCTCGAAGCCGTGCACCCACAATTGGCGCGCGGCATTCATGGCCTTCGCATCGGTTTCGACCGCCGCTATGCGACGGACAACGTCGAGCCCGCCACGGCGGATGCCGTCGTGCAGGCGCTGGCCGAGCTCGCGAAGCTCGGCGCGACCCTGGTCGACGTTGCGATGCCGGACCTGACCTACCTCCGCCGCGCCTGGTACGCGCTCTGCATCGGCGAGGCCGCAAAGGCGCACTCGCGGACGTTCCCGAGCCGCGCCGACGAGTACGGAGCCGGGCTCCGCATCCATCTCGAGAAAGGACTGCGCATCTCGCCCGCCGAAAGCGCCGCCGCCACGGAAATCCGTTCGAAGGTCGCCGCGCAGGTCAGCGGGCTGCTCGCCGGCATCGACTGCCTCGCCTGCCCCTCGATGTCGAACTCCGCGCGCGAGAAGGATGCAGACCCGACCGTCGAAACGAACGAATCCTGGCGCCGGCTCGTGATCAACGACGTCCACGCCAAGCCCTTCGACTTCTCAGGCAGTCCGACGCTGTCGGTTCCCTGCGGCTTCACGGCAGACAGGCTGCCGCTCAGCGTCCAGTTCGTCGGAAAGGCGCTTGGTGAGGCGACGATCTGCCGCATCGGGCATGCTTACGAGCAGGCCACCGCCTGGCACGCCCGGCATCCCGAGGTCTGATGGCGAACGTCAAGTCGAACTCGCTCGCCCGCACGCTCACGCTGGTACCGGCGACTGCGCTCCTGGTCACGAACGTCATCGGCGTCGGCGTCTTCATGAAGGCGCGCGTGATGACCTGCAACGTCGGCTCGCCCTGGCTCGTCCTGATCGCCTACGCCGTGGCGGGCGTCTTCACGATCGCGGGCGCCCTCACGTTCGCGGAGCTCGGCGCATTGATGCCGCGTGCCGGCGGCATGTACAACTTCATTGGCGCCGCATTCGGTCGCATCTGGGCTTTCCTGTACGGCTGGGTGGTCACGCTGATCGATGCCGCGGCGAGCAACGCAGCGCTCGCGATCGTCTTCGCGATCTTCTTCAATGACGTGATCGGCGCGACTCTCCCGCCCGGCCTGTCCAAGCTCGTCGCGGTTGGCGCCATCGTCACCGTGACGCTCCTCGGCCTCGCGCGCATCCGCACCAACGGCCATTTCGCGACCATCCTGACGATCCTGAAGATCGCGGTCGTCGCCGGCATCGGCCTCGCGGCATTCGTGTTCGGCGACGGCAGCCTGGGTCACTTTGCGCAAAGCGGCGCGGCCGGGACCTGCGAGAACGTCGCGGCGACCGCGCGGCTCGGACTCGCGGGCTTCGGCGCAGCCGTCATCGGCGCGCTGTGGAGTTTCACAGGCTGGTCGATCGTGACTTACGTGGCGGAGGAAATACGGGAACCGGAAAGGACGCTGCCTCGCGCGCTGATCAGCGGCAGCGTCATCCTGACCGCGATCTACCTGCTGGCGAACGCCGGCTATTTCTTCGTGCTCACGCCG
>DATJFN010000033.1:0-11185 GCA_035495635.1 Steroidobacteraceae bacterium
GCACTCGCCTCGCCGGAGTTGGCGACGGCCTTGCTGGGCGACGCCGAACTCGCCGTTGCGGGCCGGGCTGCGCAGGCGCTGGGCACGATGGGCGATGCGGCATTTCCTGCGATCGGCGAAGTCCTGGCATCCGGCTCGCCGCAGGCGCGATGGGGCGCGACCGTCGCGCTCTACCGATCGACCGCGGACATCGGTCGCTTCGTCCCTGCGCTTGCGCGGCAGGTCTCGGACCCGGACGCCCGGGTCGTGCTCGCGAGCCTCGGCGCGCTGGCGCGGCTGCAGGCGCGGGCCGCGGCCGCGCTGCCGGCGCTGAAGGCGCCGCTCGCGAATGCGGATCCCGACATCCGCTGGGCGACGCTCCAGGCGCTGGCCGCCATCGGTCCCGCGGCGCGCGATTTCGTGCCGGACATCGAGCCGTTCCTCAGGGATGAATCTGCGGCACATCGCCTCGCGGCTGCTGACGCGATCCGTCAAATCACGCCGCCGATCCCGCTGACCGAGGAGCAGCTCGGGGCGGACATCGCCTGGTTCAAGCAGGACGTGCCGAAGCTGATGCGCGAGGCGCACGTGCCCGGCGTTTCCATCGCGATCATGCAGCACGGCGCGATCGCCTGGGCGCAGGGCTTCGGCGTGAAGGACGCGCGGAGCGGCGAGGCCGTGACGACCGATACGGTCTTCGAGGCCTGCTCGATGTCGAAGCCCGTCTTCGCGCTCATCGCGATGCAGCTCGTGCAGGAAGGGCGCCTGGACCTCGACCGACCACTGGTCGAGTACCTCGGGCACGACTACCTGCCCGACCAGCCGGAGCATCGGCGCATCACGGCGCGCATGGCACTGACGCATCGCACCGGCTTCGAAAACTGGCGTGCGGGCTACGACGAGATGGGCGGTCCCCTGCGCCTGGAATTCGCGCCGGGGTCGGCATACATGTACTCGGGCGAAGGGATGCTGTTCCTGCAGCGCGCCATCGAGGCGATCGCAGGCGAGCCGCTCGACCGCCTCGCGGCTGAGCGGCTGTTCGCTCCGCTCGGCCTCGCGCGCACAAGCTTCGTGTGGACGGAGGCGCTCGAGCCGGACCTCGCGAGCGGCCATCGCGACGACGGCAGCTTCAAGGAACGGACGCGCTACCTTGCGCCCAATGCCGCGTATTCCCTCTATACGACGCCGACCGAGTACGCCCGCCTGATGCTGACGCTGGAGCGCCCAGAGTTGTTGCGCGATAGGGCGCTTTCACGCGAGAGCGTCGCGCTGATGCTGCAGCGCCAGCTGCGCGTCGACGACGGCGACGTGGTTGCCCGTCCGGGGCGAGCGCGCTCGGTTGCAACCTACCGCGCGCTCGGCTGGAGCCTCGAAGTCACGCCGGAAGGCGACATCATCCAGCACTCCGGCTCGAACAGCTCCGGCTTCAAGTCCTTCGGCCAGTTCAACCCGGCCAAGGGCTCGGGCATCGTGATCTTCGCGAACGGCGACGGTGGCTACGGCCTTCGCACGGCGATTATCGAGCGGCTCGGCGACTTGTAGCGGACGGCTCGCGGGGGGACGCCCTCGCTACACCGCCCGCAGGTACCACTCGTAGTCGCGGTCGCTGATTTCCGAATGGAAGCGCTCTTCCTCTTCGCGCCGGCAGATGCCATACAGGCGGTGGAACTTCTCGCCGAGGTATTTCGGCAGGATCCGGCCCGCATCGTAGGCGTCGAGCGCCGCTGACCAGCGGATCGGCAGCTCGATCTTCTCGTCGATGATCGATTCCTGCGGGACGATCGGGCCCGGCTCGACCTTGTTCGTGATGCCGTGATGCACGCCCGCGAGGATCGCGGCGATCACGAGGTAGGGATTCCCGTCCGCGCCGCCGGGGCGGTGCTCGACGCGCGTGTCTTCCGCCTTCGACACCGGGATGCGGAGCGCGACGCCGCGGTGGTTGCGGCCCCAGTTCGGCGCGAGCGGCACGAAGACACCGGGCCGGTAGCGGCGGTAAGCGTTTCCGGTCGGCGCGAAGATCGCCATCGACTCCGGCATCGCGGCGGCCAGGCCGCCGATGGCGTGGCGCAGGGTGTCCGCGAACGGCCCGTCCTTGCTCTTTCCGGTGAAGATGTTCGTGCCGGCCGCATCCACGAGGCTGATGTGCACGTGCATGCTGCAGCCGGCCCATTCCGCGAATGGCTTGGCCATGAAGCTCGCGGCAAAGCCGTGCTTGCGCGCGACCGCCTTGACCGCGCGCTTCAACAGCACGCCGTGGTCGGCCGCGAGCTCGGCGCTCGCGACATGGTGCAGGTTGATCTCGAACTGCCCCGGGGAGAATTCCTTGAGCGTCGCGCCGGCGGGGATGTTCTGCGCCTTGCAGGTGGCGAACAAATCCGCGAGGAAAGGATCGGCCTCCTCGACGTCCTCCATGCTGCCGTACTGCGGCCCCGTCTGCGTGCGACGGGTCCCGGGGATCCGGCCGACGCGCGGCGTCGGTGTCTCCTTGTCGGCGTCGATCAGGTAGAACTCGAGCTCGGTCGCGCACACCGCCGTCAGTCCCATGTCGGCGAGCGGCTTCATCGCGTGCCGCAGGACCTGGCGCGGGTCGGCGAAGAACGGCCCGCCCTTTGAGTCGTTCATCGCGAGCAGCACCTGCGCGGTCGGCACGTGCGCCCAGGGCACGGGCGCGAGCGAGCCCGGCACGGCGCTCGACAGCGCGTCGGGATCGCCGTCGCGGCCACCGTTGTCGATGCGGTCGAAGGTGAGGCCCTTGGCATCGAGGAGCACCGTGGCGCCGCAGAAGTTGAGCCCGTCGCCGGAGAACGGCTTCGACATCTCGTCGCGCCCGACACGCTTGCCGCGCAGGATCCCGAGCATGTCGGGCTGGAGCAGCTCGAGCTGCTGCGTGTCCGGGTATCGCTCCAGGAACTTCGCCAGTTCCTCGGGCAGCCGCTTTTCCCCCTTGCTCATCCCGTTCTCCCGGCCCGCCAGGCGATGGCGGCCTTGGCGCCATCCCGTCGCAGGATTTCATTGAATTCCCGTGATTCCGCCGTTTCCGACGTTTCGATCTCGACGTCGATTTCGAGCGCGGCGAGAAGCGCCTGACGCATGCCGGCGATGTCGAGGCCGCGGTTGATCGCCTTCTTGGTGAGGCGCACGGCTTGCGCGTCATTGGCGGCGATGCGCCCGGCAACGGCGATTGCTTCTTCCAGCAGCGCGGCGGCCGGCACCACGCGATTGACGAGGCCCATGGCCGCGGCCTCCGCGGCGCTCACGCGGTCCTCGCCGGTGAGCAGCAGGAATTTCGCGGCCTTCGGCCCGGCGAGCCAGGGCAGGAGCAGGGCGACGATGCCGCTGCCGAATTTCACCTCGGGCTCGCCGAAGCGGCAGTCGTCCGAGGCGATCGTGATGTCGCAGGCGAGGGCGAGCTCCATGCCGCTGCCGAGGCAGTAGCCGTGGACCGCGGCGACGGTGGGCTTCGGCGAGTCCCAGAAGCGCGCGATGATTCGGAAATCCCCCTCGAGCGCGCGCCGCACGTCCGCGGCGTCCGGCTTGGCGTCGCCGAGCCCCATGTCGAGGTCGAAGCCCGCCGAAAACGCGCGCCCCGCGCCCGCGAGCACGACGGCCCGGACGCCGTCGTCAGACTCGGCCGCATCGAGCGCCGCATGGAGCGCGTCGATCATCGGCACGTTGACCGCGTTGAGCTTTTCGGGCCGGTTGAGCGTCAGGAGCGCCACGGCCCCGCGGCGCTCCGATCGCACGGGCGGTTCCGCCACGCTCAGCCGTCCTTGAGCCGGAACCAGGCCGACTTCGACTGCGTGTAGCTCTTGAAGCTGTCGAGGCACTTGTCGCGCGCGTTGCCGGACTGCTTGTAGCCCCCGAATGGCTGGGTCATGTCGCCTTCGTCGAAGGTATTGATCCAGAGCGTTCCGGCCTCGATGCCGCGCACCAGGCGGAAAGCCGTGTCGAGGTCGCGCGTCCAGATGCCGGCCGCGAGGCCATAGATGGTGTCATTCGCAATCTTGATGGCTTCTTCAACGCCATTGAACTCGATCACCGACGCGACCGGCCCGAAGATCTCCTGCTGCGCGATCGTCATGCCGTTCTTGACGTCGGTGAAGAGCGTCGGGTTCACGTACGCGCCCTTCTTCAGGCCGGAGGGCGCATCGCCGCCGAACTCGAGCTTCGCGCCTTCCTTGCGGCCCTTCTCGATCATGCCGAGCACGCGCTTCTGGTCGCCGTGCGTGACGAGCGGGCCCATGTTGGTATCGGGGTCGAGCGGGTCGCCCGGCTTGAAGGCGTCCTCGCCGAGCTCGATGAATCGCTCGACGAATTTCTTGCGGATCGATCGGTCGACGAGGAGCCGCGAGCCGGCGTTGCAGACTTCGCCCATGTTCGAATAGATGCCGCGGTACGCGGCCGTCACCGCGCGGTCGAGGTCCTCGATATCGGCCATGAAGACCTGCGGCGTCTTTCCGCCGCACTCGAGCGACACTTGCTTCATGTTCGACTGGCCCGCGTACTGCAGGATCATCTTGCCGACTGCGGTCGAGCCGGTGAACGTGATCTTGCGCACGTCGTTGTGCAGCGCGAGCGCCTTGCCGGCCTGCTCGCCGAGGCCGTTGACGACGTTGAAGACGCCCGGCGGCCCGCCGGCCTCGACGAAGAGCTCGGCGAGGCGCAGGCAGGAGAGCGGCGCCTGCTCGGCCGGCTTCAGCACGACGGTGTTGCCCGCCGCCAGCGCGGGGGCGATCTTCCACGTCGCCATCAGGAGCGGGTAGTTCCACGGCGAGATCGCGCCGACGACGCCGTAGGGCTCGCGCAGCACCATGTGCACGACGCCCGACTCCGTGCTCGTCACGGAGCCGTCCACCTTGTCGATGCACTCCGCCATGAAGCGGATCGTCTCGACGACGGCCGGCAGGTCGATGTTCACGACATCGGCGATCGGCTTGCCCATGTCGAGCGTCTCGAGCACGGCGAGCGCTTCCGCATTCTCGTCGACGAGCGACGCAAAGCGGTTCATGACTTCCATGCGAGCGCGGGGGGCCATCTTCGACCAGCTGCCCGACTTGAATGCCTTGAACGCGGCCGCGACGGCGCGGTCGATGTCCTCGGCCGTGCCGGCCGCGAACTCGGCGATGACCTCGCCGGTCGCCGGGTTGACGCTCTCGAGGCGCCCGCCTTTCTTCGCATCGACGAACTTGCCGTCGATGAAGAGTCGTGTCTCCGGCTTCTTGCGTGCCTTGGCGGCCACGGCCTGCCACTTGAGATGGTTGTACTTCGCGGCGGTCTGGATGCTCATCGCGCTTGCCTCTTGGGTTCAGTGTCAACATTGTGCGCCGGCCGCGGCACGAGGAGCGCATCCACGATGGCGCAGCCGTCCGCATGCACGATCACCGGGTTCAGGTCGATCTCCGCGATGTGGTCGCCGAGGGTGGCCGCGAGCGCGGAGAAGCGCGCGGCGACCCGGCAGAATTCCTCGACCGCCAGCGGCCGCCGGTGGCGGCGGCTCCGGAGCAGCGGCGCGATCCGAAGGCGGTCCACGAGGCGCGCCGCCTCGTCCGCATCGAAGGGCGGCAGCGCATGGACGGCGTCCGCCAGCGCCTCGACGTGCACCCCGCCCGCGCCGATGAGCACCACCGGCCCGAACTGGGGGTCGAGCACCATGCCGAGCAGCATCTCGACGCCGTGCGACTCGACCATCGGGGCGACCAGCACGCGCGAATCGATCCGCTTTGCAAGGTCGCGGTACGCAGCGGCGACGGCGGCATTGTCGCGGAGCCCGAGGTGGACGCCCTGCTGGTCGCTCTTGTGGCCGAGGCCGCGCTTCGCAGTCTTGAGGACGACGGGAAACCCCGTCTCCCGCGCCGCTTCGACCGCCCCGGCCTCGCTTTCCACGATGCGGCCGGCATTCGCCGGCAGGCCCGCGTCGCCGAGCAGCGTCAGCGCGTCCTTCTCGTCGAACCGGCGCCGGTCCGCCAGCCGCGCGCGCATGCGCGCCAGCAGGGCATCCGGAATCCGCGGCGCCGACCCCGCCGGCCGCGCGGCGAAGTCGCGATGGTCGAAGACGTGGCGCACGCCGCGCAGGAAGGACTCGAGCCCGTCGAGGACCGGAAAGCCTTCGCGCGTCGCCGCGACGATCAGCGGATCGCCGCCCGAGCCCTGCCGGTTCGAGACGAGGATGGCGGGCTTGCCGGACGCGCGGTGGCCGGTGCGCAGGTATTCGAGGTAGTCCTTGAAGATGCCGCCGCCCGGCGCGCGGTCGTGCACGACGGCGCCGAGCGCCGCCTGGGGGTCGCTCATGAGGACGGCGAAGCTCTTCCCCATGGTGACGTGATATTCCGGTCCGCCCGTGCTCCAGGCGTCGAGCGGGTTGACCGCAGGCAGTCCGGGGTCGAGCAGCGACTCGAGCTCGGCGGTCGACTCGCGCGAGAGCGCGGGGAGCGGCACGCCGGCATCCTCCGCGAGGTCGATAAGGAGCTGGCGCTCGCCGCCGGAGTCGTGGATCGAGACCAGGCCGCCGGCCGCGACGCGGTGCGGCTGCGCGAACAGGATGAGCGTCGTCGCGAGCTCGTCCATGTCGCGCGCGCGGTGCACGCCATATCGGTCGAAGACCGCGTCGTAAACGGCGTCCTGCCCCGCGATCGCGCCGGAATGCGACACGGTGAGCTTCGCGGAGAGCTCGGTCCGACCGACCTTCAGGGCGACGACCGGGATGCCGCGCTCGCGCGCCTTCGCGAAGGCGCGCACGAGGCCCTCGGGATGGCGCGCCGTCTCCATGAAGAGTCCGACCGCGCGCGTGCCCGGCATCTCGAGCGCGAAGTCGAGGTACTCGTCCATCGAGACCGCGAGCTCCTGGCCGGTCGAGACGACGAGGTTGAAGTCGATGCGCTCCTCGCTGTCCACGATGCCGCACATGCCCGAGCCCGAGTGGCTGATGTAGGCGACGTTGCCGCCGCGCCGGTGGTTGCGCGTGCGGAATCCGCAGCCCCAGATGCCCTCGGCGAAGTTGTAGAAGCCCATGCCGTTCGCGCCGCACACCGGGAGGCCGGACTTCCGGATCTTCGCGAGCATGCGCTCGCGCAGCGGCGGGTTGCCGTCGCCGTCGATCACGAGCGAGGACATGATCGTTGCGGCGCGCGCGCCGTGCGCGATCACGTCGTCGAGCGCCGCCTCGACCCGCGTGTCCGCGACCGCGAAGATCACGTGCTCGACCGGCTCCGGCAGCGTAGCGAGCGTCGGGTAGCAGGGAACGCCGAGGACCGAGCGGCGGCCGGGATTGACCGCATAGAGGGCGCCCTCGTAGCCGCCCTTCAGCAGGTTCTCGATAGTGTGGCGGCCGACCGTGGCCTCGCGCTCGGTGGCGCCGAGGACCGCGATTGACCGCGGCCGGAGCAGGGGATCGAGCCGATGAGCCATGCCGGCTCCTAGTGACGGGATCGCGTCAGAAGTCCGCGGCCGGCGTCGCGCGCTTGCGCGGCGGATCCCAGAACGGCTGTTCCGCGACGTGGCAGCGCGCCATGACCTTGTACCACTTGAGCTCGCGCTGGTAGTAGATTTCGGCCCACAACTCGTCGCCCGGCCGGCCCCAGGGCATGTGCAGCGAGGCGTACGCGATGTTCTTTTTCGCCGACGGCGACCATTCGGCGGAAGTCACGGTGCCGACGACGTTCTTGTCCTTGTCGTAGATGTAGGCCGAGCGCGCGGGCTTGTTGCCCTCGACGTCGAGCCTCACGAAGCGGTAGCGCGAGCCCTTCTTCTTTTCCTCGAGCAGCGCGCGGCGGCCGTTGAAGCAGGGCTTGCTGAAGTCCACGAGCCGCGCAAGGTCGAGCTCGAACGGCGAGCGCGAGCGGTCGGTCATGATTGCCTGGTCGGCCGGGTGGAAATCCACCTGCGCCGCGAGGAAGCCCGCCTCGATGCGCGAGACTTCGAGCGCGTGCGTGCCCATCGGCCGGATGCCGTGGATCTTTCCCTTGTCGAACAGCGCGTCCCACAATTCCAGCGCGTGTTCCGGGTCGATCCACAGCTCGTAGCCGAGGTCGCCGGTGAAGCCGGTGCGCGACACGGTGAGCTCGGCGCCGGCGAACGGATAGAGCCCGATCTCGAAGGGCTTCAGGTTCTGCACGCCAGCGCAGCCGATCGCCTTCAGCACCGCACAGCTCGTCGGCCCCTGCAGCGCGAGTCCGGCGACGTCGTGAGTCTCCTCGACGATCGTGACGTCGAAGCCGAAGGCGGAACGCGTCAGCCAGTCGAGCTGGCGCTCCTGCGAGCAGAGCCGGTAGACGCCCTCGCGCAGGTGGAAGATCGTGCCGTCATCGATGACCTGGCCGTTGTCGTCGCACCAGATCGTGTAGCCGACCTTGCCCGGCTTGATCTTCGCGACGTCGCGCGTGACGAGCCGATTGAGGAAGGCGAGCGCGTCCGGGCCCGTGATCAGGTGCTTGGTCATCGGCGTGAGGTCGAAGACCGCGCAGGCGTTCCGGATTGCGGCGTACTCGAGCTGCTCGTCGTAGAAGGCGTCCGCTGTCGTGTAGTCCTTCCAGCGGTGCCATTCGTTCAGCGTGTTGAGGGCCGCAATGCGCGGATGGAACGGCGTCTCCCACACGGCCCTGCGGAAATGATCCTTGCGGCCCATCTCGTCCTTGATGCTCATGCTGCGCGCTCCGTGGCGAGGACCGCCTTCGCGGCATTGCGGCCGGCCGAGCCCATCACGCCGCCGCCCGGGTGGCAGCCGGCGCCGCACAGGAACAGGCCGCCGACCGGCATCGCGTACTGCGCCGCGCCCGGCACCGGTCGCAGCATCATGAACTGGTCGAGCGCCAGCTCGCCGTGGTGCCAGTGGCCGCCCGTGAGGCGGTACTCGCGCTCGAGGTCGGCGGGCAGCAGCAGCTCCGAGGCGACGACCTGGCGGCGCAGGCCCGGCGCGTGGCGCTCGAGCACGCCGAGCGCGCGCTCGTGGAGCTCGCGGCGCGCCGCGTCACCGCTCGCGCGCTCATCGAAAGGCGCGTAGAGGACGACGGCGGAGAGGACGTGCTTGCCCGCGGGGGCCAGCGTCCGGTCGTGCACCGACGGGATCGTGATCTCGAGCGCCGGATCCGGCGAGCAATGGCCGTACTTCGCGGCGTCGAAGGCGTGCTCGAGGTAGACCATGTCCGGTGCGATGACGAGCCGCTCGCCCGCGAGCTCGGATGGCAGCCGCGCGAAGGCGGGCAGGGCATCGAGCGCGACGTGGAGCTTCGCGGCCATGCCCTTGCTGCGGAAGTGGCGGATGCGGTGGACGAAACCGGTCTCGAGGTGGCGCGCGCCCAGCAGCCCGAGCAGGGTGCGCGCCGGGTCGGCGTTCGACACGACGGTGCCGGCGGCGATCTTCTCGCCGCCCTCGAGCTCGACGCCGGCGACGCAGTCGCCGTCGAGCAAGATGCGCTTCACCGGACTCGAAGTGCGGATCGTGGCGCCGGCGGCGCGCGCTGCAGCGGCCATCGCTTCGCTGATCGCGCCCATCCCGCCCTCGGGGATCGCGGCTCCCGTTCCGCCCGCGGCCTGGCCGGAGAGGCGGTGCAGCAGCGAGAGGACGGAGTTATTCGAGCGCGGGCCGAGGTACGCCCCGAGCACCGCGTCGAGGGCGAGCGCGCCCTTGAGGAGGGGCGACTCGAAGATTTCCTCGAGCACGTCGTAGATGTTGATGCCCGCGATGCGCAGGAATTCGCGCATGTCGTCGCGGCCGAGCAGGCGGATGTCGAGGCCGAGCATCGCCGCGCCCATGAGGTCGGAGCGCCCGCCGCCGCCGAGGCGCGGCGGGCGGCGGTTGTGCTGCTTCGCGACGATGCGCGCGAAGCGCAGCATCCGCGCGTGGTAGGCGGCGAGTCCCTGGCGGTCGCCCTCCGGGACATTGCCGGACTCGAGCTGGCCGCCGTTGATGACGAGGTGGTCGCCCGCCTGCGCGAGCGCGACGGTCCGGAGCCCGGATCGCGCCCACTTGAGGCCGTGCGAAGCGAGCTTGAGGTCGCGCGCGATGCCGGCGTCGAGGAGGTACGAGAGGTGCGAGCATCCCGACACCCGAAAGCCCTTCGTGAACTCGCGCGTCGCGGCGGCGCCGCCGACCTGCGGCGCGGCCTCGAGCACGACGACCTCGCGGCCGGCTCGGGCGAGGGTGGCGGCGCACACGAGGCCGTTGTGGCCCGCGCCGACGATGACGATGCGGTCGCGGTCAGTCATCCGACCAGCCCTCCGGCACGATGTTCGGACGGCGCAGGTCCATGAGGATCTCGCGCGCGGCGTTCGCGCCGGGCGCGGCCATCACGCCGCCGCCCGGGTGCGTGCCCGAGCCGCACATGTAGAAGCCGCGCACCGGGCCGCGGTACTGCGCGTAGCCCGGGAACGGCCGGTTGAACAGGAGCTGGTCCATCGTCAGCTCGCCCTGGAAGATGTTGCCCTCGGTGAGGCCGACTTCGGCCTCCAGCTCGCGCGGGGTGCGGCACTCGACGTGGCGCACGAGCGACTTGAAGTTCGGGCTGTAGCGTCCGATCTGGTCGAGCACGGTGTTCTTGAATCCCTCGCGGTCGGCGTCAGTCCACTCGCGGCCGTTCACGAACGGCGGCACGTACTGCACGAACACCGACATGAAGTGCTTGCCCGGCGGCGCCATCGTCGGGTCCGTCATCGACGGGATCAGGAGGTCGAGGTAAGGCTCCTTCGACCAGGTGCCGTTCTTCCAGTCATCGTAGGCCCGCTCCATCTTCTCGAGCGAGTCGAGGAAGTGCATGTCGCCGTAGGCGAGCGGGTTGTCCTTGCCGAGCGCCGGGAACTCCGGCAGCCCGTCGAGTGCGATGTTGAGCTTCCCGGACGAGCCGCGGATCTTCCAGTTCTTCGCCTTCTCGACGATCGCGGCCGGCAGGTCCTTAGGATCGAAGATCTTCGTGTAGGTGCGGCGCGGGTCGAGGTTCGAAACGACGACGTCCGCGTGGTACTCGGTGCCATTCTCCGTCACGACGCCGGTGGCGCGGCCGCCCTTGACGAGGACCTGCTTGACCGGCGCGTCGACGACGATCTCGCCGCCGAATGACTTCAGCGCGTTCGCGATCGACTTCGAGACCGCGCCCATGCCGCCGCGCGCGAAGCCCCAGGCGCCGATCGAGCCGTCGACGTCGCCCATATAGTGGTGCAGCAGCACGTAGGCGGTGCCGGGCGAGTAGACGCCCATCGCCGAGCCGATGATGCCGCT
>DATJFN010000034.1:0-5316 GCA_035495635.1 Steroidobacteraceae bacterium
CCGAAATCGAAAGTCATGTCGGTTCCGGCATCCGGGTTGCCGAAAAGTTTCCCGTTGAGGTGCACGACGAGCGGCCGGTGCACGCGCGCGTCGCGCCAGGCATCGCCGAGCTCGTCGGGCGTCACGGCGACGGGCGAGAAGGCGGTCGCGGGCTTCGACTGGTAGAAGCCGAATCCCTTTGCGAGCTCGCCCGGGATGAGGTTCCGGAGCGACCAGTCGTTCGCGAGCATCACGAGCTGGATATGCGCGCGCGCGCGGGCCGCGTCGATGCCCATCGGCACGTCGTCGGTCACGACTGCGACCTCGCCCTCGAGGTCGATGCCCCAGTCCTCGCTGCCGAAGGGCGCGGCGGCCTGCGGCGGCAGGAAGTCGTCCGATCCGCCCTGATACACGAGCGGGTCCGTCCAGAAGGATTCCGGCATCGTGGCGCCCCGCGCCTTTCGCACGAGCTCGACGTGGTTGACGTAGGCGCTGCCGTCGACCCAATGGTGGGCGCGGGGCAGCGGCGACAGCACTGCAGCCGCGTCGAATGGCAGGCCGGCCGTGCGGCCCGACTCGAGCTCCCGCGCGAGCACTTCGAGCGCCGGCTTGCTGCGCGGCCAGTCGTCGAGCGCGTCCTGCAGCGTCGCCGCGACGCCTTCTGCCGGAATCGCGCGCGTGAGGTCGCGGCTTACGACCGCGAGCCTGCCGTCGCGGCCGCCGGCCAGCGACGCCAACTTCATTTCGCCTTGCCCTTCCAGGAGTCGACGTAGCCGGCCCACTCGACCTTCGCCGCGGCGGGCGCGATCTCGAGCGCGTCGCGCGTGTCGACCATCACCGCGTATTCCTCGGTCGCCGGCTTCGGCTGCACGAGCATGCGGGTGAGCGCCTTCGGGTGCGGCCCGTGCGTGAAGCCGCCCGGGTGCAGCGTGACCATGCCCGGATGGATGTTGTCGCGGCTGAAGAAGTCGCCCGCGTGGTAGAAGATGACCTCGTCGTAGTCGTCGTTGTTGTGGAAGAACGGGATCTTGATCGCGCCGGGATCGGTCTCGAACGGGCGCGGCACGAAGGTGCAGACGACGAAGCGGCTGCCGACGAAGGTCGTGTGCGCGGACGGCGGCAGGTGATAGCGATGGCTCATCAGCGGGCGGATGTCGCGCACGTTGATGCGGCAGACGGAAAGATCACCGTGCCATCCGATCGCGTCGAGCGGGTTGTAGGGGAACGTCACGGTCGACAGTGCGCCGCGGCGCTTCACGGCCACGCGCCAGGATTTCTCGTCCTGCTGCGCGAGGAAGGCGTCGTCCACGCGCGGCGCATCGAGCATCGCCGGGTCGAAGATCGCATGCCCGCCGACCAGGCCCTTCTCCGGAAGCATGTACGAGGCGTTGGTCGCCTCAATCAGGAGGATCGCCGCCGGCTCCGCGCACTCGAGTCGCCACATCGTGCCGCGCGGAACCACGATGTAGTCGCCGGCCTCGAAGGCGAGCCGGCCGAAGTCGCAGTAAAGGTCGCCGCGGCCCTGGTGCACGAACAGGAGTTCGTCGCCGTCGGCGTTCCGCGCGAGCGCGTCCATCTTCCCGGACGTGCGCCAGAAGCGGATGCGCACGCTCGAGTTGAAGAGGAGGTCGGGCGCCGACCAGGGATGGGCGGCGACGGCGTCGAGCTTCGTGAAGTCGAAGGCGTGCGGGGAGAGCGGCCCCTCGAATGCCGACCAGCCGGTTGGCGGATGGCGGTGGTGGAAAAACGCGGCGGGCCCGAAGAAGCCCTCCTTGCTCATCTCGCGCTCGAAGGTGCCGGGCGGCAGGTCCGCGTGTGCCTGGCGCGACGCCTTGCCCTCGACGCGCGGGTGTCCGATGTAGCGTTTCATCCGCGCATTTTACGCCGATCAACGCTCCATGATCGCCGTGACGCCCATGCCCCCCGCGGTGCAGACGGAGATGAGCCCGCGACCCGAGCCGCGCGTCGCGAGGAGCTTCGCGAGCGTCGCCACGATGCGCGCGCCGGTCGCGGCGAACGGGTGGCCGACCGCGACAGACCCGCCCTTCACGTTGAGCTTGGCGCGGTCGATCGAGCCGAGCGCCTTGGGCAGCCCCAACCGCTCGCGGCAGAACTTCTCCGACTCCCAGGCTTTCAGCGTGCAGAGCACCTGCGCGGCGAAGGCCTCGTGGATCTCGTAGAAATCGAAGTCCTGCAGCGAGATGCCGGCGTCCGCGAGCATGCGCGGCACCGTGAAGGCGGGCGCCATCAGGAGCCCTTCGCCCCCGACGAAGTCGACCGCGCCGCACTTGCCGTACGAGAGGTAAGCCTGCACCGGCAGGCCGCGCGAGCGCGCCCAGTCCTCCGACGCGAGGAGCACCGCCGCCGCGCCGTCGGTGAGCGGCGTCGAATTGCCGGCCGTCAGCGTGCCGTCCTTCGCGAACGACGGCTTGAGCTTCGCGAGCTTTTCCATGCTCGTGTCGGCGCGCACGTTGTTGTCGGTCGCGAGCCCGAGGTACGGCACGACGAGGTCCGCGTAGAAGCCCTCGCTCCAGGCGCGGTGCGCGAGCTCGTGACTCCTGAGCGCAAGCGCGTCCTGGTCGGCGCGCGGAATCTCCCAGGTGCGCGCCATCTTCTCC
This sequence comes from Steroidobacteraceae bacterium, assembly GCA_035495635.1. Classification (GTDB taxonomy): domain Bacteria; phylum Pseudomonadota; class Gammaproteobacteria; order Steroidobacterales; family Steroidobacteraceae; genus SCUD01. The sequence goes on from DATJFN010000034.1 coordinate 2,598, forward strand.
GTGTGCTGGCCCATCGAGAGGCCGGTGCGCGGCTCGCCGACGCCGGGGAACACCGGCTTGAAGTGCCGCGGCCGGATGCGGAGCAGGGCGCCCGCGCGCTCGCCGAACGACTTCGCGCGATGGGCGCGCAGGAGGATCTGCTGGTACTCGCGCCCGAACACGATCGGCGGATCGCTCGCGGTGTCGACGCCGCCGGCCAGCCCCGCGTCGATCTGGCCGAGCGCGATCTTGTTGGCGACGACGATCGCCGCCTCGAGGCTCGTGCCGCAGGCGCGCTGCACGTCGAGGCCCGGCGTATCCGGAGCGAGGCCGGAGTCGAGCAGCGCCTCGCGCGTCAGGTTCCACTGGCTCGAATGCTTCATCACCGCGCCCGCGACGACGTCGCCGAGGCGCAGCCCCTTCAGCGCGAACTTGTCCACGACGGCCTTGAGCGCCGCCGTCAGCATCTCCTGGTTGCCGACGCTCGCGTACGAGCCGGACGAGCGCGCGAACGGGATGCGGGCGCCGCCGATGACCGCGACCCGCCGGGGCGATGAACCGACCAGCATGAAGTCTCTCCGATGGAAGCAGGCTCGGCTGCTTCCGCTAGAATGCCAGCATCAGCAGCTTTCGCAACGCATTTCCGCGCGATTCGCGGGCGATCCTGCGCCTCGCGGGCCCGCTCCTCGTCAACAACGTCGTGATCGCCGGCATGATGCTCGCGAACACGGTATTCGCGGGGCGCCTCGGGCCGGAGCCGCTCGCCGGCGTCGCGGTCGGCGGCAGCTTCTACCAGATGTTCTGGCTGTTCGGCCTCGGCGTGCTGATGGCGATCTCGCCGATCGTCGCGCACGCCTACGGCGCAGGCCGCGACGAGGAAGTCGGTCGGCGCTTCCGGCAGGGCGTGTGGCTCGCGCTGATGCTCGCCGTGCCGCTCGTCGCCGTGCTCGCCTGCGTGGAGCCGCTGCTCCGCTGGTTCGGTACGGATGCGCGCGCGATTCCGCATGCCGCGGGCTACGTCTACGCGATGTGCTTCGGCATGCCGGCGATGCTCGTCTTCCTCGCGCACCGCTACACCAGCGAGGGCATCGGCTGGACGCGGCCCGTGATCTACACGGCGGCGGTCGGGCTCGCGACGAACGTCATCGGCAACTTCGTCTTCACGCTCGGCCATCTCGGCGTCCCGTCGCAGGGCGCGCACGGCTGTGGCATCGCGACGGCGCTCGCGAACTGGGCGATGCTCGCGACGATGCACGCTTACCAGCGCCGCCACTCCGTATACCGGCGCTTCGGCCTGTTCGGGCGCTTCGACCTCCCGGACCGGCGCGCCATCGGCGAGATCCTCGCGCTCGGCATCCCGATCGCCGGGTCGGTCGTCTCCGAGGGAGCGCTGTTCGCCGTCGCGGCGCTCCTCATGAGCACGCTCGGCACCGTGACGGTGGCGGCGCACCAGGTCGCGATCAGCTACGCATCGCTGATGTTCATGATCCCGCTGTCGCTGCACTCCGCGACGACGATCCACGTCGGCCACCAGGTCGGGCGCGGCGACGTCGTCGCGGGCCGCTACGCCGGCTGGAGCGGCATCGCGATGTGCGGCCTCGTCATGGCGCTGTCATCGCTCGTGATACTCGCCGCGCGCGGGCCCATCGTCGCGGCGTACACCACGGATGCCGCGGTGCGCGGGCTGGCGATGTGGCTGCTGTTGTTCGTCGCGGCGTTCCAGATCCCGGATGGGCTGCAGGTCGGCACGGCCGGAGCGCTGCGCGGCTTCAAGGACGCGCACGTGCCGATGGCGCTCAATTTCACGGCTTACTGGCTCGTCGGGTTTCCCGCCGCCTGGTGGTTCGGCATCCGGCAGCACTTCGGGCCGTCGGGCATCTGGGCGGGCCTCATCGCAGGCCTCGTCACCTGCGCCATGCTCCTGCTCCTGCGCTATCGCAAGGTGTCGGGCACGCCGTCGCGGGCGACGGCATGAGGATCATCGGGCTGGAATGATTGGCCCCGTACGGGGCCGGCCGCTCAGCGGGTGGGTGTCGGTTCCGGGACGGCACCGGCCGCGATCGCGACGGCGCGCCAGCCGCCTTCCTCGGCTGCGACCGCGAGCCAGGCGCGGCGCTCGGCGGCGAATGCCTGGACCGCCGGCAGGCTGTCGCGGACCGCGCGGACGGCGGTCGCCACGAGCACTTCGCGGTAGCGCGGCAGCCAGTCGATTGCGGAATTGCGTCCCATGGCATGCAACTTAATGTGGACGACGGCCGAATTCCATCGACGCGTGTCGCACTTCAGGGACGTTTTAGGGTCGCCGGCCTACTTTCGCGCCCGGCGAAACCTACGTGAACGATTAGTTACCTGACGATTGTCCGACCACACGCACGCGACGGTCGGCCGGGTCCCCGAGCGAGCGACCAAAAAAGGGGACGGTCACCTTTTCCCGAAGGACCAAAGGAAAAGGTGACCGTCCCCTTTGTTGTCGAGCGAGGGTCCCCGGCCGGCCGACGCGCGCTGGGAGTTGGTCGATCTGCTAGTAGCTTTCGTTCGCCGAGTGGTAGCCGTGCGAGAGGGTGTCGACGTCGACCAATAGACCGTCCTCGAAACGCAGCCGGTACATCAGCTTGTTCGGGCCGAAGTTATAGGTCCAGTACTCGACCGACACTTCGTACGAGCTGTGGATCGGGTATCCGTGGTTGTAGTAGTAGGGCCGGACGATCTCGTGGCGCTCGATGCTGGCGGGCCGGCCGCA
>DATJFN010000035.1:0-2730 GCA_035495635.1 Steroidobacteraceae bacterium
CGCCACCGCCCACGCGAACTCGCGGCGCGGACCGGCGGTGAAGGCGACGTCGAAATCGAGATAGATGTTGCGGGCGAGCGCGGCGTCGCTGGACGCGACGACCGCATAGCTCAGCGTGCCGTCCGCGACTTGCGCGATCAGCGCGTCGGCCGATGCGGCGTCGACCGGCTGCCAGCGGACTTCCGGATGTGCGAAGCGAATGGCGGCGAGCGGCGCGTCGAGGCCGGTGTGCGCCGGGTACGCGACCGTCGCCCGCTCGAGATCGGCCCAGCGGCCCGGCTTGTAGCCGTCGACGTTGTAGATCAAAACCGGCTCGACGGCGTGGTAGCCGGTGCTCCAGGCCAGCGGCCGCTCGACGGGTCCGACCTCGTCGGGGCGCGCCGAGGCTGCCTGGAACAGTCCGCCCGCGCCGAGCTGTGCGACTCCCGCGCCGACGCGGGCCAGCAGCGCGCCGGCGCTATCGGCGAAGATGACGTTGAGCGGGACGCCGCGCTCGCGCGCGAAGCGCGTCAAAAGGTCGTGGTCGAACCCGGAGATGCGTCCGTTCGGTCCGGTGAACCAGGTCGCCGGGCCGGGCCGGACGACGACGGTGAGTCCGGGAAGGCCTTGCGGCGGCGGAAGCGGCGCACGTTCGTAGCCGCTGAATGCGACGAGGGCGATGCCGGCCAGGCCGAGCAACGATCGGCGGCAGAAGCAGGACTTGCGTCGGGCCAACGCTTGATCGCGCATGACTCTCCATCGCTTCCCCCAAACCGGAAGCGCCTTCGATGTTTGCGGCGATCTTGTGGCCGCCGTACGTTGGTTGGCAGCCTTGCCACGGGCTGCCCAAGCTCCACGAATGGTCGCGGACGCGGCACCGCGTCACGTCGACGGCCGGATTATAACTCTCGACCCGCCGGGGGCAATCGACCGTCCGGCCGACCTGCCGGGCCGCCCGCGGCGCGGTTTCGACCGTCGGACCCCGGCTATAATGCGCGAGGCAGTCCCCCGATCAACGGCGGGTCGCCCCGCATTGCATGGTCGTGAACCTGGTCAGGTCCGGAAGGAAGCAGCCAAAGCGATTCTCTGCAAGTGCCGGGGGAACGGCTCGCCACCCCCCTTTCTGGCGCGCTCCACCGCGACCTCGTCCCGGAAGCGTGCCACCCGGAGGGCAGTGCACTGAGTTACCAGGTCCTGGCCCGCAAGTGGCGACCTCGCGCGTTCGGCGAGCTTGTCGGGCAGTCACACGTCGTCGCGGCGCTCGCCAACGCGCTCGCCCAGGGGCGCCTGCATCACGCCTACCTGCTCACGGGTACCCGCGGGGTCGGGAAGACCACGCTCGCCCGGATCCTCGCCAAGAGCCTCAACTGCGAAAAGGGCATCTCGGCCACGTCCTGCGGTGAATGCGCGGCGTGCCGCGATATCGACGCCGGACGCTTCGTCGACCTGCTCGAGCTCGACGCGGCCTCGAACACCGGCGTCGACAACATGCGCGAGATTCTCGACAACGCGCGCTACGCCCCGACTGTCGGCCGCTACAAGGTGTACCTGATCGACGAGGTGCACATGCTGTCGAAGGGCGCGTTCAACTCGATGCTGAAGACGCTCGAGGAGCCGCCGGAGCACGTCAAGTTCGTGCTCGCGACGACCGACCCGCAAAAGATTCCGGTCACCGTCCTGTCGCGCTGCCTGCAGCTCAACCTGACGCCGCTGCCCCGTTCGGCCATTGCCGAGCGGCTCGCCCACATCCTGGAGGCGGAGTCGATCGCGCACGACGCTGCGGCGCTGCCGCTTTTGGCGGCGGCGGCCCAGGGCTCGCTGCGCGACGCGCTGTCGCTGCTCGACCAGGCGATCGCTTTCGGCAGCGGCGAGGTTCGCGAGGCAGGCGTGCGCGCGATGCTCGGCGTCGTCGATCGCGGGTATCTCTATCGGATCGTCGACGCGCTGCTCGCGGCCGATGGCCCTGCGCTGCTCGGGGAAGTCGACGGGCTGACTGCGTCGGGCCAGTCGTTCGCCGCCGCGCTCGACGAGCTCGCGTCGCTCTTCCATCGGATCGCGGTCGTCCAGGCGGTCCCCGGTGCGCCGCCCGGCGAGGATGGCGATCGGATCGCCTCTTATGCGGCCCGACTGTCGCCGGAGAGCGTCCAGCTCGCCTACCAGATCTGCACGCAGGGGCGCGCGGATCTGGCACTGGCCCCCGACGAGGGGACCGGGTTCTCGATGACGCTGCTGCGGCTGCTGGCGTTCGAGCCGGCGAGCGGTGTCGAATCCGAGGCAGCGAACAGTCCGGCGGCGTCCGGGGCCGGCGCGCCGCCCCGCCGCTCCGAAGCCCCGCGGCGCAGCCCCGAGACGGCTTCGCGACGATCGATCGAGGCGGTCGCATCGCCGGCCGAGAAAAATAGCGTCGACGCCGAATCGCTCGCGGCATCGGACAGGAGCGGGGTCAGCGACGATCTGATCGCGGCCGCCTCGGTGACCGAGCCGAAGCCCTTGGGCAGGCCGCTCGTGACGCTCCCGGAGAGCGCGGCCGAGTGGCCGGCGTTCGTCGCGGGCCTGAAACTCATGGGCATGGCGGCGCAACTCGCTGCGCAGTCGGAGCTCAAATCGGTCCGCGGCAACGCGCTGACGCTCGCCATCCCGGTGTCGCACAAGCACCTGGCGGACAAGGCATACGCCGACAAGCTGAAAGCGGCGCTCGACGCGGCGACGGGGCGCAAGCTGCTGCTTGCCTTCGAGATCGGCGAAGCCAGC
>DATJFN010000036.1:0-18300 GCA_035495635.1 Steroidobacteraceae bacterium
GCAGATCTCCTGACGGTGATGCGGGGCGCGAGCGAGGAGCCCCGCCGGATCCCGCGCGCGGCGGCTCACTGACGCCGTGATGCACCGATCAGGAGATCTGCTCGAGGCGTGCCAGCTCGAACATGAGTATTTTCTGGCCGACGCTCTCGAAGTTCACGTGGACCTGCCGGCTCTCGCCCTGGCCCTCGAACCGGAGGATCGTGCCCTCGCCGAACTTCGGATGCCGCACGCGCGTGCCGAGGCGCATCGGCAGTTCCTCGCCGGGCAACTGCATCGCGCGCGAGCGGCGCCGCGCGGGCTCGCCCGACAGGGGCGCGGCGAGCGCGATGCGGTCCGAGGCGTAGAGCGGGCGGCTCACGGAGATGCGCGGGCGCACGTCCTCGAGCGCCTCGGAAGGCAGTTCCGACAGGAAGCGCGAAGCGTCGCGGTAGGAGGTGCGTCCGTAGATGCGACGGCTCTCGGCATGAGTCAGGTATAGCCGCTCCATCGCGCGCGTCAGGCCGACGTAACAGAGACGGCGCTCTTCCGGCAGGCGATCGGCGTCGAATGCCGAGTGCTCGGACGGGAACAGCCCTTCTTCGAGGCCGACGATGAAGACCGTGGGGAACTCGAGACCCTTCGCCGAGTGCAGCGTCATCAGCTGCACGCTGTCGAGGCCAGTCGCGGCCTGGGCCTCGCCGGACTCGAGTGTCGCGTGCGCCAGGAAGGCGCCGAGGGGGGAAAGGCCGTCGTCGTTCTCGGGCGCGAAGCCCTCGGCGGCGTTCACGAGCTCGTCGAGGTTCTCGACGCGCGCTTCGCCCTTGTTGTCCTTTTCCTTCGCGTGATGGTCGCGCAGGCCGGAGTGCTCGATGACGTGCTTGACCTGTTCGGCAAGCGGCAGCTCCGCGATCGCGGCCGATAGCCGGTCGACCAGGGTGTAGAAGCCGCGCAGCGCGCCGGCGGCGCGGCCGGGCAGCGAGGGCGCGAGCTCGATGCCGGCCTGCCATAGGCTCCGACCGTGGTCGCGCGCGTCGTTGCGCAGCAGATCGAGCGTTGCGCCGCCGATGCCGCGGGCAGGAAGGTTCACGACGCGCTCGAAGGCGATGTCGTCATCGCGCGACTGCGTGAGGCGCAGGTACGCGAGCGCGTCCTTGATCTCGGCGCGCTCGAAGAACCGGAGGCCGCCGTAGACGCGGTATGGGATGCGCGCGGCCATGAGCGCCTCTTCGAAGGCGCGGGACTGCGCGTTCGAGCGGTACAGCACGGCGGCCGCGGCCAGCGGCAGCCCGCGGCGCTCGTGCTCCCGGATGCGGTCGATGACGAAGTCTGCCTCGTCGCGCTCGTTGAATGCGGCGTAGACGCGGATCGGCTCGCCGCCCTTCACCGCGGTCCAGAGCTCCTTGCCCATGCGGTCCGTGTTCTTCGCGATGACGGAGTTCGCGGCGGCGAGGATCACGGCCGTCGAGCGGTAATTCTGCTGGAGGCGGTACACCGTGGCGCCGAACTCGCGGCGGAAGTGCTGCATGTTCTCGACGCGCGCGCCGCGCCAGCGGTAGATGGACTGGTCGTCGTCGCCGACGACGAACGGCGCGCCGGTCTTGCCGACGAGGAGCTTCAGCCAGTCGTACTGGATGCCGTTCGTGTCCTGGAACTCGTCGACGAGGATGTGCCGGAAGCGGTTGCGGTAATAGTCGCCGAGGTCGGGCACGTCACGCAGCGTCTCGAAGCACCGGAGCAGGAGCTCCGCGAAGTCGACGACTCCCGCCTGCTCGCAGCGCTCCTCGTAGAGCTTGTAGAGGTGGATCAGCTGCTTGCGCGTCGGGTCGTTGCGGTCGCCGAGGTGCTTCGAGCGGCGGCCCTCGTCCTTGTTCGAATTGATGAATCCCTGGACCTCGCGCGGAAACCAGCGCTGCTCATCGAGCTTCTGGTCGCGGATGATCTTGCGGACGAGGCGCTCCTGGTCGTCCTGGTCGAGAATCTGAAAGGTCTGCGGCAGGCGTGCTTCGCGCCAGTGCCGGCGCAGCATGCGGTGCGCGAGCCCGTGGAAGGTGCCGATCCACAGCGCGTTTGCGGGCACGTTGAGCAGCGACTCGATTCGGCCGCGCATCTCCGAGGCGGCCTTATTCGTGAAGGTGACCGCCATCAGGCCGTGCGGCGATACGCCGTGCTCGAGGATCAGCCAGGCCGCGCGGTGCGTGAGCACGCGCGTCTTGCCGCTGCCGGCACCCGCAAGCACGAGCACCGGCCCGATCGGCGCCGTCACGGCGGCGCGCTGCTCCTCGTTGAGCGACTTCAGCAGGTCGTCGGCGGGCATGGGGGGCGGATTCTAACCAAAAAGGGGACGGTCACTTTTAAAGGTGACCGTCCCCTTTAAAAGTGACCGTCCCCTTTTTGGAGTCCTACGACCGTTTTTCCCGTGAGAATTCGATGAGCGTGAGGCAGAGGGCGATGACGACGGGGCCGAGGAAGAGGCCGATCATGCCGAAGGCGGCGAGGCCTCCCAATACGCCAATAAATACCGCCAGCGTCGGCAGCGAGCGCCCGGAAATCAGGAGCGGCTTCAGGAAGTTGTCGACGCTGCTGATGACGACGCCGAATGCGATCAGGATCCCGGCCTGCGTGTAGTGCTGCTGCGCCACGAGCGCGATAACCGCGGGTCCCCACACGAGCGCCGTCCCGCCGAAGGGAACGACCGACAACACGGCCGCGACCACCCCGAACACGACCGGGGCGGGCAGGCCCACGACCGAGAACGCGATGCCGCACAGGAAGCCCTGCACGATCGCCGTCACCACCGTGCCGCGCACGACGGCGCGCGTCACCGACGAGAGCCGGTCGGCGAGTTCCTCGCGCCGCTCCGGCGGCAGCGGGACGAGTGCGGCGCCGAGGCGCGCAATCGGGCGCCCGTCGCGGATGATGAAGAACAGCAGGAAGAGCATCACCGTGAAGGAGAGCACGGTTCCGACTGCGCCCATGAAAGCCACGCCGCCATAGGACGCCAGCTGCTGGAACAGGGTCCGCGATCCCTCGATCAGCCAGGCCTGCACATGCGCCGCGCTGATCTCAAGATTCCGGTCGAGCCATTCGAGCAGGGGCGCGACACCCGGAATGCGGTCGATATGGCTCAGCGTCGATTCACGCTGCGTGCCGACCCAGCTTTGCAGGCGGCCCGCGAGGTCGCCGGCCTGCCGAGCGAATGCGATGGCGAGCGCGGTCAACGGACCGAGGAAGAGGATGAGGACACCGACGGTCAGCAGGAATGCGGAGATGGACGCGCGCCCGCGCAGCCACTTCGTGAGCCTCTCCTGCGGCGCCTGAAGCAGGAACCCGATGAACAGCGCCCAGGCAATCGGGCCGAGGAATGGCTCGATGATCTTGTAGAGCAGGAAAGCGGTGATCGCGAGGCCGCCGGCGCCGAGCAGGCGCTGGTAGAAGACGACGTTCTCGGACTTGGTCATTCGAGCCTCAGAGTGCGGCGCGGATGCGCGCCGCGTGCGCAGCAAGCGCCGCCTGGTCGGCGGGATCGGCGGCATGGATGCCGAGGTCCTTGCCGTGGTAGCGCGGGATCACGTGGAAGTGCAGGTGGAACACGCTCTGCCCCGCGGCGGGCCCGTTCAGCTGCGCGATCATAATGCCGGGCGGCGAGAACGCCTTCTTGATCGCGCGCGCGACCTTCTGCGCCGTGCGCACCGCCGCCGCGACCGAATCCGGCGGCGTCATGAAGATGTCTTCGCCCGCGGCCTTCGGCACGACGAGCGTGTGGCCTTCCGCCTGCGGCATGATGTCCATGAACGCGAGCGTCTCCGCGTCCTCGTAGACCTTGTGGCAGGGAATCTCGCCGCGGACGATGCGGGCGAAGATGTTGTTGTTGTCGTAGGCCATCTCAGGTCTCCCCGTCCAGGTCGATCGAGATCACGCAGTGATCCGGCCAGCGTCCGCCGGTCAGGTAGTCCCAGGTCCGGTAGGAGCCCGGGACGAGCCGCCGCGCCAGCCGCTCGCCAAGAATAAGGTAGTCGATCGGCATGCGCTCGCGTTGCCCGTTGTTGCAGCGGATGGCGCCGTGCCCGGCGCCCGGGTTGACGAGGTCAGCGCCGGGCGGGTCGCCGTCGTCGATCTCGGGCCAGAGCGCAACGATCCGGTCCTGCGCGTCGCGGGCGGGCCCGCGCTCGCGGTCGAAGCGCCGGTTGAAATCGCCGATGACGCCGAAGGCCTCGCCCGCCCTCGCGCGCGCGTCGATCCATTCTTCGAGCGCTGGCACCTGGCGCTGCAAGGTCCGGCAATCGGGCCGACTCGAAGTGAGGGGATCGTAGTGGCAGGCGGACTTGAGGTGGACCGCGAGCAGCCGGAGCTCGCGCGGCGTGCCCTGCTCGAGCGTGACGTCCGTGCCCCAGCGCACGTCGTTTTCGGGCAGCCCGAGCGCACGGACATCAGCATTGCAGCGGTAGGCGACGCCCCGGCGGATCGCGAATCCGACGTTCTGCACCTGGCGGCGCTTCGTGAAGCAGAACGATCGGTCCGGGAAGATCCTTCGCGCGACGTCGGCGCCGTCCGTCTCCTGCAGCGCGATGACGTCGGCCTGCACGGTGTCCGCGAAGCGCCGGATGCGCTCGAGGTCCTCCATGCTCCAACGGCCGCGCTTGACGAGGTCGCAGGGAATCGAGCGCTCATCGCCCCGCGCGCGCCGGTCGGGCCCGAAGCAATGCGGCGCAAGGCCGTCGAAGACCTCCGGCGTCATCATCCACTCGAGGTTCCAGGTCGCGAGCGTCAAGCGCTCAGCGGGGACTGCGGCGTGGGCGAAGGCGAGCGCGAGCGCGGCCGCGAGGAGCCGCATCAGCCGCCCGGCTGGCGCCGGTTCGCGACGAGGTCGGCGACGACGGCGGGATCGGCGAGCGTCGAGGTGTCGCCGAGGTGCTCGTGCTCGTGCGCCGCGATCTTGCGCAGGATCCGGCGCATGATCTTGCCGGATCGCGTCTTCGGCAGGCCCGGCGCCCACTGGATGTGGTCCGGCTGCGCGATCGGCCCGATCTCCTTGCGCACCCATTGCACGAGCTCGGCGCGGAGCGGCTCGCTCGTCGCCTCACCGCTCTTCAGCGTGACGAAAGCGTAGATGCCCTGGCCCTTGATGTCGTGCGGGAAGCCGACGACCGCGGCCTCGGCGACCTTCGCATGCGCGACGAGTGCGCTCTCGACCTCGGCCGTGCCGATGCGGTGGCCGGAGACGTTGATGACGTCGTCGACGCGGCCTGTGATCCACCAGTAGCCGTCCTTGTCACGGTGCGCGCCGTCACCGGTGAAGTACTTGCCGCGGTAGGTCGTGAAGTAGGTGGTGATGAAGCGCTCGTGGTCGCCGTAGACCGTGCGCATCTGGCCGGGCCAGCTGTCGAGCAGCACGAGGTTGCCGTGCGCCTCGCCCTCGAGGACCTTGCCCTCAGCGTCGACGAGCGCGGGGCGGATGCCCGGGAGCGGCAGCGTCGCCGATCCCGCCTTGAGGGTCGTCGCACCCGGAAGCGGCGAGATAAGGATGCCGCCGGTTTCCGTCTGCCACCAGGTGTCGACAATCGGGCAGCGCCCGTCGCCGACGACGCGGTAGTACCACTCCCAGGCCTCGGGATTGATGGGCTCGCCAACGGAGCCGAGGAGCCGGAGGCTCTTGCGCGACGCCGCCTTCACCGGCGCGTCGCCGTCGCGCATCAGCGCGCGGATTGCGGTCGGCGCGGTGTAGAAGATGTTGACCTGGTGCTTGTCCACGACGCGCCAGAAGCGCGACGTGTCGGGGTAGTTTGGCACGCCCTCGAACATGAGGCTGGTCGCCCCGTTGCTGAGCGGGCCGTAGACGATGTAGCTATGGCCGGTGACCCAGCCGACATCCGCCGTGCACCAGTAGATGTCGTCCTCGCGGTAATCGAAGACATTCGCGAACGTGTAGTTGACGTAGACGAGGTAGCCGCCGCTCGTGTGCAGGACGCCCTTCGGCTTTCCGGTCGAGCCGGAGGTGTAGAGGATGAAGAGCGGGTCTTCCGCGTTCATCCGTTCCGGTTCGCAGTCCGTGGACTCTGCGGAGGTGACGTCCTCGTAGCGGACGTCGCGCCCTTCGATCCAGCCGACCTTCGCGCCGGTACGCTTCACCACCACCACGTTCCGGACCGGGAGCTTGTGCGAGGCGATCGCCTCGTCCACGTTCGCCTTGAGCGGGATCTTCTTGCCGCCGCGCAGGCCCTCGTCGGCCGTGATCACGAGCGTGGACGCGCAGTCCTCGATGCGGCCGGCGATCGATTCGGGTGAAAAGCCGCCGAAAACGACGGAATGGATCGCTCCGATCCGCGCGCAGGCGAGCATGGCGACCGCGGCCTCCGGCACCATCGGCATGTAGATGGTGACGCGGTCGCCCTTCTTCACGCCGAGCTTGCGGAGCGCGTTGCCGAACCGGCAAACCGCTTCGTACAGCTCGCGGTAGGTCACCTTGCGCGAGACGTTCGGGTCGTCGCCCTCGAAGAGGAGCGCGGTCTTGTCCGCTCGCTTTTCGAGCTGCCGGTCGAGGCAGTTGACGGAGACGTTGAGCTCGCCGTCCTCGTACCAGCGGATGCGGAAGTCGTCCGGGTCATAGGAGACGTCCTTGATCCGCGTCGGGAAGCGGTACCAGTCGATGCGCTTCGCGACCTTCGCCCAGAAGCCCGAAGGATGCTTGACCGACTCATCGTAGAACCGCGTGTAATCGGGCGCCTTGACGACCGCTTTCGCGGCGAAAGCCTCCGGAACGGGATGAACGTGGTGGGCCATCACGCGCATTTTAACGGGTGCGGCGGAGGTTGACTCAGGTCAAGGCGGCTCCAAGGGCTGCGGCCGAAGATGGTCGCGGGCCCTGGAGGCGTGTCATGCGGCGAATCCTGCCACTCCTGCTATCGACGCTCGCAGCCCTGCCCGCATCTGGCGAGGGCGCCGGCGACTTCCTGCGCGAGGGCGATGCGAGCCTCGACCTGCGCTACCGCCTCGAGGACGTGAGCCAGGACGGCCTCGCGAAAGACGCCCAGGCGAACACGCTCCGGCTTCGCCTCGGCCTCAAGAGCGGCAAGGTTGCGGGCTTCTCGGCCCACGTCGAGGGCGACCACGTCTTCGCGATCGGTCCCGACAACTACAACGACACGCGAAATGGCGAGACGGCCTATCCGGTTGTCGCGGATCCGGAAGGCACGGACCTGAACCAGGCCTGGCTGCAGTACGAAGGCGCGCGCGGCACGCTGCTGCGCGCCGGCCGGCAGCGGATCGGCCTCGACGACGAGCGCTTCATCGGCTCGGTCGGCTGGCGGCAGAACGAGCAGACATTTGATGCATTCCGCTTCGATACGAAGGCGTTGCCGCGCACGACCCTGACCTACGCCTACGTCGATCGCGTCCAGCGCGTGTTCGGGCCGGACGACGGCGCGCCGCCGGAAGCGCTCCTGAGCGACAGCCACCTCCTGAACGTGAAGCTGGCGCCGACGACCGTCGGGACGCTGACGTTCTACGGCTACTTCCTCGACTTCGCGAATGCGCCGCAGCTTTCCTCCGAAACGCTGGGCCTGCGAGACGACGGCGAGCACGCGGTCGGCGAGAAATGGAAGCTTGGCTGGACGCTCGAGTACGCGCAGCAAAACGACACGGGCGACAACACCGCCGACATCAATGCCAGCTACTCGCGGCTCGAACTGCGCCTGCAGTCGGGCCCGGCGACGGTGACCGCGGGGCGCGAGCTCCTCGGCGGCGAGCGCGGCGAGTTCACGGCGGCGGAAAACCCGGCCTTCCAGACGCCGCTCGCGACGCTGCACCGCTGGCAGGGCTGGGCGGACAAGTTCCTGACGACGCCGTCCGCGGGCATCGACGACCGCTACCTCGGCGTCGGCGTGAAGCTCGCCGGCTGGAGCGGCCAGGTCGCCTGGCACGATTTCGGCGCGCAGGCGACGGGCGCGAGCTACGGGACTGAGAGGGATCTTTCCGTCGGGAAGAAGTTCGCGGACCGCTACGACCTGCTCGTGAAGTACGCGGACTACGCCGCAGACGGGTTCCTCACCGATACGACGAAGTTCTGGGTGCAGTTCGCCGCGTCGTTCTGATCAGAGGTCGGCGGACTTGAGGGTGTCGCACGCGTCGACGCTGCCCGACTTGAAGCCCGTCGCGAACCAGCGCATGCGCTGCTCCGAGCTGCCGTGCGTGAACGAGTCGGGCACGACTGCGCGTCCTGCGCTCCGTTGCAGCGTGTCGTCGCCGACGGCTTTCGCCGCATTGATCGCCTCTTGGGCGTCGCCCGACTCGAGCACGTTGCCGTATTTCTGCATTCCATTCGCGTAGATACCTGCGAAGCAGTCGGCTTGGAGCTCGAGTCGCACGGAGAGCTGGTTCGCGGAATCCGGATCGCGCTGCTGGAGGTTGTCGACCTGGCCCGAAATGCCGAGCAGGTTTTGCACGTGGTGGCCGACCTCGTGCGCAACGACATAGGAACGCGCGAAGTCGCCGCCGGCCCGGAGCTGGCCTTCCATCTGCTGGTAGAACGCGAGGTCGATGTAGAGCTTCTGGTCTGCCGGGCAGTAGAACGGCCCCATCGCCGACTCCGCAAATCCGCAGCCGGAATCGACCGCACCGCCGTACAGCACGAGGGTCGGGGCCCGGTACTGGCCGCCCATGTCCGCGAAGATCTTGCCCCAGATGTCCTCAGTGTCGGCGAGTGTCACCGCCGTCTGCTCTCTCCACTCTGCTTCCTGGGGTCCTTCCTGGTAGGGCTCATTCGTCTGCTGCACCGGGGCATCGCCGGCGCTCTGCAGGACCGCGGTCGGGTCGCCGCCGAGGAAGTACACGAGGAGCGCGATCGCGAGGGTGCCGATGCCGCCGCCCACGAGCCCGCCCCGGCTGACACGCATGCCGCGCCGATCTTCGATGTTGTCGCTCTGCCGGCGTCCTTCCCAGCGCATGGCGGGTACTCCTGAGGGTCAGTTCAGAACAGCGGCCGCGGCAAATAGTGGTCGAGCAGCAGGGTCGCGAACAGGAGCGCGAGGTAGTTGATGGAGAAGCGGAAGGCGCGCATCGGCAAGTCCGCCCGCTCCGACCGCCGGAGCTCCCAGGCCTTTCGCAGGAAGAGTGCATCCAGCGCGACGGCAGCTGCCAGATAGAAGAAGCCGGCCATGCCCGTCAGGAACGGCAGCACAGTGATGACGGACAGCAGCACCGTGTAATACCAGATGAATTGCTTCGTGTAGGCGACGCCGTGCGTGACGGGCAGCATCGGGATGCCGACGCGCGCGTACTCGTCGCGGCGCGCAATGGCGAGCGCCCAGAAATGCGGTGGCGTCCAGGCGAAGATGATGAGGAAGAGCAGCAGCGCGTTCGGGTCGACCGACCCGGTCACGGCCGTCCAGCCGAGCACGGGCGGAGCCGCGCCGGCCGCGCCGCCGATCACGATGTTCTGCGGCGTCGCCCGCTTAAGCCAGACCGTGTAGACCACGGCGTAGCCGATGATCGAGAAGAAGGTGAGCACCGCCGTCAGTGCGTTGACGAGGAGCGCGAGCACGAGCATCGAGCCCGCGCCCAGCACGAAGGCGAACGATAGCGCGTAGGCCTCGGACACCGTGCCGCGCGGGAGCGGGCGCATGCGCGTGCGCGCCATCTCGGCGTCGATGCGGGCGTCCAGAACGTGGTTGATCGCGGCGGCCGAAGACGCGGCGAGCGCGATGCCAATCGTGCCCCAGGCGAGCGCCCCTGGCGGCGGGAAGCCGGGCACGGCGAGGAACATGCCCACGATCGCCGTGAACATGATGAGCGAGACGACCTTCGGCTTCGTCAGCGCAAAGTAGTCGCGCGCCCGGGCGGAGACCCGGCCTGGGGGTGCCGTGGCATGCGATTCGCGGGCCGTCATGAGGCCGGAAATGCTATCACCCCGAAAAAGGGGACGGTCACATTTAAAGGGGACGGTCACTTTTAACTGTGACCGTCCCCTTTTTCAGTTTCGCCCACGCCGTAGGTGAGGCCGGTGGCGACGCGGGCGCGCCGCGCGACCTCGCGCACGAGGTCGCGCAGGAAGTCGGAGAAAACCCGCACGCGGGCAAGGCGTTGCGCAGCCTGCGTGTGGACGACGGAGATGACCGGGCCCGGCAGGACGTGCTCGGGCAGGACGATCTGCAGCCGCCCCTCCATCAGCGCGCGCGCGGCCATGAGGTCCAGCGCCTGGGCGATGCCGGCTCCGCTCGCGGCGGCCAGCGTGACCGCTTCGGTCTCGTTGACCGTCATGGCGAACTTCAGCGCATCCGGCGGTTTCATGCCGTCCGCGAATACCCAGGGCCGAGGCTGCATCGACTCGGGCGGTGTCCCGCCGATCAGCTGGTGGCCGGCGAGATCGGCGACCTGGCGGGGCCGGCCGCTCCTCGCGAGGTAGCCCGGCGATGCGCAGAAGATCCAGTGCGAACCCGACACCGGCCTTGCGACAAGGTTGGGGTCCGTGATGGGCCCGCCGCGCACCGTGAGGTCGACGCCTTCCTTCACGAGGTCCACCACGCGCTCGTTGAACCGCAGTTCGACATCAATGCCGGGGTAGCGCGCGAGGAACTCGGGCAGGGCGGGCAGCAGGATATGGCGTCCAAAGGCGCCGCTGACGTCGACGCGCAGGCGCCCGGTCGGCTGCTCCCGGCTGCGCCGCAGCGTCTCCTCGGCCGCCGTCATCTCATCGAAAACACGCCGGCAATGCGCGAGGTAGTCGGCCCCGGCCGGCGTGACCGCCACCTTGCGGGTGGTGCGGTTGAGGAGCTTGAGCCCGAACCGCCGCTCGAGGCGGCGCACGTGCGTACTGACCATGGCGCGTGACAGGCCAAGTTCGTCCGCGGCACGGGTGAAGGAGCCGAGCTCCGCCACCCGCGCAAAGGCCCGCATCGCCTGGAGGGCGTCCATGCCGCTATTAGTAAATATGAGTGAACAGTAAAGTCAATATTAGGCTGTTTATCAGAATAATCGTAGCGCGTACTTTCCCTCCCGTACGCAACCGGAGAGCAGCCATGTTTCTCTTCAATCGATCGACGCTGGCAGTGGGACTCGCGCTCGTGGTCGCGGCGCTGCCGGTCCTGATCCAGTACCTCTGACGGTCAGCGCAGCGCCGGCCGGAAGCGCCCGACCTCCGAGCGTGGGCTGAGCGCACGCAGGAGCGCGACCGTCGAGAGCACGAGCAGCACCGCGCCCGCGTTGTGTGCCGTACCGAGCAGAAGCGGGAATCCCCGCCAGACGAGATTCATGCCGATGGAGATCTGAATGACGACGGCCGCCGCGACGGCCGCCGCGGCGAGCTTTGCCGCGCCTGACTGGCTGCGCCGCCAGACACCCAGGACGAGTAGCGCGAGCACGAACGCCGTGACGTAGGCGCCGAGCCGGTGCGCGTAATGGATGGCGATGCGCGCCGGCGCATCGAGGACGCCGCCCTCGTAATCGATCCCGAGTCCGCGCCACAGGATGAAGCCATTCCGGAAGTCCATAGGCGGCCAGAAGGAGCCCTGGCAGGTCGGAAAATCCGGGCAGGCCGCGGCGGCGTAATTCGTGCTGGTCCATCCGCCGAGCGAGACCTGCGCAATCAGCACGACGAGTCCGACAATCGCGAATCGGCGCACGGGGCGCTCGGCTGCTTTCAGTTCTCGCCGCGCCGGCGGCAGGGCGAGCCACCAGAGCAGCGACAGCGTGGTGAGGCCGCCGAGGAGATGCAGCGTCACGATGAGCGGCTTCAGAAGCAGCGTCACGGTCCACATGCCGAGCAGCGCCTGCACAACGAGCAGGGCGACGGTCAACCACGGCAGCACGCGCGGCTGCGCGGGATCCCGTCGGTTCAGCACCGAGAACACCGCGAGGCCGACCACGATGAGGGCGAGGCACCCGACGATGTAGCGGTGCACCATCTCGTTGATCGCCTTCTGGTAGTCGAAGGGGCGGTACGGGTTCGCCGCGTTGATCTCCGCAGCCTGTTCGGCGGCTTGTGCGGGATGGATGTGGCCATAGCAGCCGGGCCAGTCGGGGCAGCCTAGGCCGGCGTTCGTGAGGCGCACCCAGGCACCCACGACCACGACGATCGCGCACAGGAGCGTCGCGCCGAAGGCGGCGCGGCGAAACCACTTCAGGCGGCGGCTCTCGGCCATGAATGCTCCGCCCTCCTCATGCGCCGTCCGAACAGATGGGCTTCAGCTGCCAGTGCTTCGGGTTCCGGAGGTCGAGTGCCCCCACGTGAAGTTCTTCCGCAGCAGGCTCGCCTGCCGGGCGGAACAGGATCGGCGGCGCCAACGCCTCCACCGAGCCGCGCTTGAACAGGGACTGTGGCGTGTGCACCGGGATGAAGCGCAGCTCATCCAGGATGCTTCGCAGGCGCGCATCGACCCCGTAGCCGAAGATCGACAATGCCATGAACTCGCGACGCTTGCAGACGTCGCGCAGGATATCGCGCAGCGCCCCTTCGTGCGCTTCGCCGTAGTCGAGGATGCGCGCGCTGCGGGCGTCGGGGGACACGCCGAGCGCGAGAAAGGCGCGCGCCACCGCGCCTTCCATCTGGAAATAGAACACGTAGCGGCGCACGGGATTGCGGTAGCGCCACGCGAAGAAGGCGGCGTCCTGCTTCACGCGCAGCATGGCGCCTTCCACCTTCTCCGCGGCGATGATCGCCGCCATCTCCGCCGGCCGTGGTGTCTCCGAGATGAGCACGTTGCCCGCCCTGCCGAAGCGTAGGCGCCCGGGAGCGTAAGGGCCGCCGCCGACGTTGAACTGCTGCTTGGACAAGGCGCACACCGCCCAGCGCACCGGATTCCAGCCGTCCCGCAGCAGCATCACCCGTTTCCCGAACGGCTGGAAGCCGAGCGACCGGTAACCGGGGCGGGAATTCGCGCTGTTGGTGAGGTTGAGGAAGACGCGGTAGCCCGCGCGCCCGAACTCCGACGCGAACTTTCCCATCCTCGTCGACAGCCCCTGGTTCCGGTGCTCCGGGGAGACGACGGTGTCGCAGGGGTAAAGCACGTCGATATCCTGACCGGTGGCGCCCGCCGTGAAACGGCCCGCCATGTAGCCGCGAAAACCGACCGGCTGGCCGCGATGCAGCGCGACGATGCCCCGCACTCCGTCCGTGTACGGATTCTCCACGTGGCGCCACTGGAAGAAACGCGCCAGCGTCCCGGGATCGTAAGGCCACACGCCGCGCAGCACCGCCTGCACGCCGTCGAGATGTTCCGGCTGGTAGAAAGCGATCTCGTAATCGCCCGTCGTCATGTCTCGCGGCTCATGGCATTCCGGTTCTCGGCGAGGCGGGCGCTCACGATGGCGACAAGCGAATCGAGCGCCGGCAGGCGCATGGATTTCTGCGCGGCAACCGCCTGCACCAGCCGGTCCACGCGCTCGATCTGCACCGCGCCGCCCGCAATCGCGCGCGCCGCGGAAGAGGGCAGCGTCAGCGAGGATGCCGCCGCGGAATAGGCTTCGAATGGAATGAGGTCTTCCTTCGCGGCGCCGTAGCGCCGGAGCAGCTCGAGCACCCAGCCGTAGATGGCGCGCGAAGCCGCCGGGTCTTCGTGCACGGCGGCATCGATCGAGCGCACGCCGCCCTCGAGGATGCAGCGGTAGTTGCCGGTGATCAGCATCGGCCACTTGGAAAGCGGCACGAAGGGGGACTGGTGCACGCGCAAGTGCACGGGCAGGGCAATCGGCCCGTCCGGCGACTGGAATCGCGAGGCGTCGATGTCCCTCGCGAGCTTTTCCAGGAGCGCCGTGTGCTCCTCGAACTCGAACTGTGCCGCGCGGAAGTTGGTCGGCAGGCGCACCTGGATCACGTTCTCCGGCTTTCCCGGCACGTGCGCGGCCTGCGGGTCCGCGCTGCAGAGCGTGAGCAGGAGCGGGTCGAGCTCCTCCCAGACCGCCGCGTCCGAATAGCAGGGGCGGCAGGGCGCCGTCGCGAGTCCCGGGATCCGCGCGAGATAGGGGAGTGGCGGCATGTTCATGATCGAGAGGCAGGGCCGCTTCGCCGCCGTCACGTTGGCGAGGAGCTTGCGGATCTCGGGCGCGCGGAAATGCGGCTCCTGCATCGCGAAAACGACGAGGTCATGTCGGCTCGGATCGACGTCGGCCGGCGCGGCCGCCGTGAGGCGGCCCCTCAGCTGGCGCGAATGCACTTCAACGGGATCGGCGCGGCCGCGGACGGGAAAGAGGACGCGCGTGCCCTCGCGGTTGATGAGCGCCGCGACCCGCGGTGGGGCGACGAGCTCGACGGAATGCCCCGCGAGCAGGAGCTTCGTGGCGAACAGGGAGCCGTACGAGGCGCCCAGGATCAGGATTGAAGGCATGCTAGCCGATGTTCGACAAACGCAGCAGCCGTTCCATGTCCTTGAGGAGCCCCCGCGCGGAGCCCGACGCAGGATAACTCATCATCAAGTTGCCATGCGGGTCGACGACGTAGATGCCGGATGCGCCGTCGGCCGCGGGCGGGAACTGCGTGAGGAAATCCTCGCCACCGGGCGCCGTCGCGGCGAGCACGAGAAGGTCCGCGTCGCGCGACTGGAACGTGACGCCGCTGCAAGCGCCCGCGTGCAGCAACACGCGGCGCACGCGCGACTCGTCCTTGCCGAGCGCGACGCGGACGCGCGCGAGCTCGTCGAGCAGCGCCTCGGTCCGCTCGTCGCAGACGGCCGCCGGGTGCACGAGCGACCATTTGCCTTCGAATACGCTGGCCGGCGCGGTTCGCCCATCCGCGAGGAGGACTCCTGCCACCACGAGCGTGCGCGGCGGCTCGATCAGGAGTCCGTGCGCGTTCGCCGCCGGCCGCCAGCCGGCGCTGTAATAAAGGAGGAAGGCTGCCGCGAGCGGCACGAGGAAGATCGAGCCGACCACGAGGAGCTGGCGCCGCCCGGCACGCTTCGGGACCTGGGGCGCGTTCAACCTTCCTCCGGCGGCTTGCGGAAGCTCAGCACGAACCAGATCGCCCCCGCGACCGTCGCGAACGCGAACCACTGCACGGCATAGCCGATGTGCTGGTCAATGGGCGTGCCGGGCAGGCTCCAGTCGCGCACGTAGCCATCAGGCACGGCCGGGTCGAGCAGCACCTGGTTCGGCGCGAGCCTGCGACCCAGTTGCTGCGACAGCTCTTCCATGTCCGGGTATTGCACGAGCCGCGGCCAGCCCCTTGCGGGAGGCGGCTTGAGCCAGATGCCGGGACGCGGCAGCTCGTCGATGCGCCCGACGACCGTGCGCTGTTCGCCATCCACGACGACGTCGGGCAAGTCCTGGCGCGTCGCGCCGAACGGCTGCCATCCGCGGTTGACGACGACGGCGCGGCCGTCGTCGAGGAGGAACGGGGTCAGCACCTCGACGCCCGCGACGCTTTCGTGGCTCCGGTTGTCGAGCAGGAACTGGTGCGCTGGATCGTAGTGGCCGCGAAGACTGACGCGCGTGTAGCGCGGCGCGTCGCGCGGCAGTTTCCGCCAGTCTAGCGCCGGGCCTCCCGCGCCGAATTTCGCGGCGAGCGCGCGCTTCTCCTCGGCGCGCCCGAGCTGCCAGTTGCCGAGCGCGGCGAACAGCACGATCGCCGCCGCGGCCAGCAGGGTCGGCGCGAGCCGAGGGGCAAATCGCGATCGGCGGAGGTTCAGCACCGGGATATACTCCCGCATCCACACCTGCGGGGACGACCGATGTCTGGCGTGAAGTGGCTGGTACTGCTCATCTTTTTCGCGATCGTCCTGAGCCTCGCGTCCGCCATGCTGCACCTCGTCCACGACAACAAGGGCGAGACGCGCCGGATGGTGCGCGCGCTGTCGATCCGCATCGGACTCTCGATCCTCCTCTTCATCCTCCTGTGGTGGACCTGGAAGATGGGCTGGATCGAGCCGCATTCCGTCGGCGGCTGAGCCGCCCGCTCAGTCCGCGGAATCCGCGAGCGCGCGGACCGACGGCAGGTTGCGCCACCGCCCGCCGACGTCCATCCCGAACCCGAACACGAAGCGGTCCGGCACGCGGATGCCGGCAAAGTCCGCCATGACCTTCGGCCGCTGCGGCCGGATCTTGACGGCAAACGCGGCGAGCAGGACTTCGGTCGCGCCTAGCTCGTAGAGCCGAGAGCGGATCGCAAGCAGCGTCTGCCCTTCGTCCAGGATGTCGTCGAGCAGGAGCACGGTGCGTCCCGTGACCGACTCGTGCGGCCCGGCGATCCATACGAGCTCGCCGCCCTTCGTCTCGCGCCCGTAGCGGCGCACGTGCACGTAGCTGAGGTCCAGCGCGAAGCCGAGCCGCGGCAGCAGCTGGCCCGCGAACACGAGGCCGCCATTCATGACGGTGACGACGAGCGGCTCGCGGCCGGCGAGCCTCGAGGTGATCTCGTGGGCCATGCGGTCGAGCGCCGCCTGCACGGCGGCCTCGCTCACGACCTCTTCGGAGCGCGGGACATCCTGGGTCACGCGCGGATTCTAGCGTTTCAGGGGCGGATGACGCAGCGCACGTCGTCCCGGAAGGCCTCGAGGTCGTCGAGCACCCCGTTGATCGCGCCGGCGTCGAGTGGCACGACGCGCGTGACGGCGTGTGTGAGGTCCAGCTCGCCGCGCGCGACGAACTGCATGAGCTCGCCGATCTCCGAAGCAAGGTGGTCCGAGACGCCGATGACCTCCGCTTCGCGGCCGAGGAGGTCGCGGTACGGCGCAAGGGAAAGCCGCTCCTGTGTGAGGCCCGCGAGCGCGGCGCGGCCCTGCGGCGCGAGCGCCTGCACCGCCTGCTCCATCGCGCGCGCCGAGCCGACGAGCTCGAGGGCGGCATCGACGCCGTGGCCGCCGGTCGCCTGGCGGATCGCCGCCACGGGATCGCCGGCCTTCGCGTCGATCGGGACCGCGCCCAGCTTGCGCGCCAGCTCGAGTTTCGCGGGATTGAGGTCGACGGCGTAGACGGCGCTGGCGCCAAGCGCCCGTGCGAGCTGCACGGCGGAAACGCCGAGTCCGCCGATGCCAAACACCGCGACGGCATCGCCGCGCCCGATGCGCGCCTTGCGAAGCGCATGCAGTGCGGTCGCCGAGGAACACATCATGATGGCGCCCTGCTCGAACGGGACTTCCGCCGGCAGCGCGTGGGCATTCCGCGCGGGCACGCGGATGAACTCCGCGAAGCCGCCTTCGCGGTCCTTGCCGATCATCTGCCCGGTCGCGCAGAACTGCTCGCGCCCCGCGCGGCACTCGCGGCACGCGCCACAGGTGACGAGATAGTGCAGGCACACTCGATCGCCCTCGCGCGGCGTATCGACGCCGTGGCCGACAGCGGCGACGACGCCAGCGACCTCGTGGCCGAGCGTCAGCGGATGGCGCGTCGAGCCGACGCCCGAGCGGTAATGGGCATCGGAGTGGCAGATGCCCGCCGCCATCACGCGCACCACGATCTCGCCGGCGGCGGGTGACGACGCATCGAGCGTCGCGTCGACGAGCGAGCGGCCGGGCGCCTCGAGCCGGACTGCGCGGTACGCCTCTGGCGTTGCACCCATCTCTGGATTCTAGCCACCCAAAGGGGACGGTCACATTTAAAGGTGACCGTCCCCTTTAAATGTGACCGTCCCATTTACGGAACGGGGGGCTGCGACAAAGCGGGCGAGGGTCGCGCCGGGGCGTTGCCTCGCGCAACGCCGCTGCAACGCGCCGTTCCTAGAATGGGTTGCGGCAGGGCGTTGCAACCCTTTGCCCGGCCGCTGCATCAGTTCCCGTGCAGGGAGGCGCCCCGTGAACCTGACCGAAAAATCGCTGAAGAGCCCGGTCGGCGTCGCGGTCGGCGTCGGACTCATCATCGTGCTCGGCATCGTCGCGCTCGTGAAGCTGCCCGTGCAGCTTTTCCCGGACATCGACGAGCCGGTCATCACCATCTTCACCGGCTGGCGCGCCGCGGCGCCCCCCGAAGTCGAGTCGGAGCTGCTCGAGCCGCAGGAACGGGCGCTGCGCGGCCTCGCGGGCCTCAAGGAGATCCAGTCCTTCGCGAACGCGGGCGGCGCCTTCATCAACCTGCAGTTCGCGATCGGCACCGACATGGGCCGCACGCTCATTGACGTGATCGCGCGCATGAACCAGCTGCCGCCGCTGCCGCGCGACGCCGACGCGCCGCGCATTTCGCTCGGCCAGGACGGCGGCCAGGGCCCGAACCAGACGTTGTCCTGGTTCTTCGTTCAGCTGAAGCCCGGCACGCCGGGGCCGGTCGAGAACTACCGGCACGAAGTCGAGGAGTTGATGCGCTCGCGCATCGAGTCGATTCCCGGCGTCGGCACGGTCAACGTGAACGCCGGCGCGCCCGACGAACTCCGCATCGAGTTCGACCCGTACCGCGCGGCGGAGCTCGGCA
>DATJFN010000037.1:0-31473 GCA_035495635.1 Steroidobacteraceae bacterium
CTGCGCGCCGATGCCGTAAGTGCGCAGCACCGCGCCGCCCTCGCCCGCCTCCGGCGCGGCCTCGTGCGCGCCCATGCCGACGATGTCGGCGGCTGTTTCCTCCGGGCGAAGCACGACGACGATGCCATGGTGCTCGCGCGCGATCCGCTCGAGCGCCGCGCGCAGCGTCCATCCGCCGTGCTCGCCGCGGACCCCGAGCAGGTCGCGCGCGGTATCGCGCAGGTGAACGCGCACGAGCGGTGGCTCCTCGCCCGGCTCGCCGTGCACCAGCGCGACGTGCAGCCGCCCGTGCACGCGGTCCGCGTACCAGCGCGCGCGGAACGAGCCCGACTCGGTGTCTACCTCGCGGTCGGCCACGCACTCGATCGAGCTTTCCTTGGCGAGGCGGTAGCGGATGAGGTCGGCGATGGTGCCGATCGCCAGCCGGTGCTCCGCCGCGAATCGCTCGAGGTCCGGGCGTCGCGCCATCGTCCCGTCCTCGTTCAGTACCTCGACGATCACGGCGGCGGGCTCGAAGCCCGCAAGGCGCGCGAGGTCACAGCCGGCTTCCGTATGTCCCGCGCGCGTCAGCACGCCGCCGCGCCGCGCCATCAACGGGAACACGTGGCCCGGCTGGCGCAGGTCCTCCGGGCGCGCGCCGGGCGCGACGGCGGTCCGCACCGTGTGCGCGCGGTCGTGCGCCGAGATCCCGGTCGTCACGCCCTGCGCTGCCTCGATGCTGACCGTGAAGTTGGTGCCGTGATTGTCGTCCGGCTCGCGCACCATCGGCGCGAGGCGGAGCAGCCGGCAGCGCTCCTCGGTGAGCGTCAGGCAGATGAGGCCGCGCCCGTGGCGGGCCATGAAATTGATGTCCTCGGGACGCACGCAGGCGGCCGCCAACAGGAGGTCGCCTTCGTTCTCGCGCTCCTCGTCGTCCATCACGACGACCATGCGGCCGGCACGAAGCTCCGCCAGCAGTTCCTCGATGGTGTTCACCGGCTCCCCCGCGCCTCGAGCAGCCGGTCGAGGTAGCGCGCGACGAGGTCGACCTCGAGGTTGAGCGCGCGCCCCGGCGCGAGCTCCCCGAGCGTCGTCACCGCGCGCGTGTGCGGCACGAGGTCGACGCCGAAATCCCGGCCGGCGACGCGGTTGACCGTGAGGCTGACGCCGTCGAGCGCGATCGAGCCCTTCTCCGCGATGAAGCGCGCGAGCGCCGCGGGCGCCTCCACCGTGGCGCGGAGCGCGCCGCCCGCCTCGCGGCTGTCGCGGACCCTGGCAACGCCGTCCACGTGCCCCGTGACGAGGTGGCCGCCGAGCGGGTCTGCAGCAGCGACGGACGGCTCGAGATTGACCGCATCGCCGGCGGCGAGCCGCCCGAGCGTCGTGCGCGAAATCGTCTCGCCGGAGATTTCGACCTCGAAGCGGCCGTTCGAAACCGCGACGAGCGTGAGGCAGACGCCGGACACGGCGACGCTGTCGCCCGCTTTCCAGCCGGCGGTCGCGAGCCCGCCGCTGTCGATCGCGAGCCGCCGTGCCGCGCCCTCCCGGACCGCGGCGATCCGTCCCACCGACTTCACGATCCCGGTGAACATCAACTCCCCTTCGGCCGGAGGCGCAGCAACAGGTCCCCGCCCACATCCTGCCGGTCCACGATCGAGAATTCGAGCCGCTCGGCCATCGAGGCCGGCGCATCGAGCGCGACGAGCGGTCGCGACCCGCGGCCCAGCAACGTCGGCGCGAGGTAGAGCAGGAGCTCGTCGACGAGGCCGGCGGCGAACATCGCGCCGGCGAGGCCGGCGCCGCATTCCACGAGGAGCTCGTTGACTTCCCGCGCGGCCAGGAGCGAGAGCGCCGCCGCCAGGTCGACGCCGCCCGCCGCGCTCGCCACCGTCGCGATGTCCGCCCCGGCCGCACGAAGCGCGGCGCCAAGCGCAGGATCCTCGTCCGTGCACAGGATCAGTGCGCTCCCTGGAGGCGCGAGGATGCGCGCGCCCGGAGGCGTGCGCAGCTTCGAGTCGAGCACGACGCGAAGCGGCTGGCGCGTTGCGCCGGCGAGACGGACGTCGAGCCGCGGGTCGTCCGCGAGCACCGTGCCGCTGCCGGTCATCACGGCCGAGGACCGCGCGCGCAGGCGCTGCACGTCCTCGCGCGCCGACTCACCGGTGATCCAACGGCTCTCGCCGCCGGGCAGCGCGGTGGCGCCATCGAGGCTCGCAGCGAGCTTGACCGTCACCCACGGCCGGCCGCGCGTCATGCGCGAGATGAAACCCGGGTTGAGCTCCCGCGCCTCGCGCTCGAGCACGCCGCATTCGACCGGAATGCCGGCCGCCGCGATTCGCTTCGCGCCGCCCCCGTCGACGCGCGGGTTCGGGTCGCGCATCGCGTAGACGACGCGGCCGATGCCGGCGGCGACCAGCGCATCGGCGCAGGGCGGCGTGCGCCCGTGGTGCGCGCAGGGCTCGAGCGTCACGTAGGCGGTTGCGCCTCTCGCCGCGGTTCCGGCCGCGGCGAGTGCCATGGCCTCGGCATGCGGGCCGCCGGCGAGCTCGTGCCAGCCCTCGGCGACGACGCGGTCGCCGTCCGCGATCACACAGCCGACGCGCGGGTTCGGGTCGGTGGACCACAGTCCGCGGCGCGCCAGCTCGAGCGCGCGCGCCATGTGGCCTGCGTCGCGGGCCGGCTGCGAGGTCATCGCTTGCCGCGCGGCTCGCGCGCCTGCGGCAGCAGCGACATCTGCCCGGCGCCGGCGTCGCGTCCCCGGCGCTTGCCGAGGCGCTCGACCTCCTCGCGGAACGAGTCGATGTCGTGGAAGCGGTGATAGACCGACGCGTAGCGGACGTACGCCACCTCGTCGAGCTGCCGCAGCTCCTCCATGACGATCTCGCCGATCGCGCGCGAGGCGACTTCGCGCTCGCCGAGCGCCCGCAGCCGGTGGCCGATCCGTTCGAGCGCCGTCTCTACCGCGTCGCGCGCGACCGGCCGCTTCTCCAGCGCCTTCAGGATGCCCGCGCGGAGCTTGCCCTCGTCGAAGGGCTGCCGCGTGCTGTCGTTCTTGACGACCTGCGGCATCACGAGCTCGGCGGTCTCGAAAGTCGTGAAGCGCTCCCCGCAGGAGAGGCACTCGCGGCGGCGGCGAATCTGGTGGCCCTCGCCGGCGAGGCGGGAGTCGGTCACCTTCGTGTCGTCGTGGTTGCAGAACGGGCAGTGCACGGCCGGGGCCCAGGCGGGGTCACGCGTAGACGGGATGGCGCCTGCAAAGCGTGAGGACGGCCTCGCGTGTGCGCTGGATCGCGGACTCATCACCCATGGCGTCGAGCACGTCGGCGATCAGGCCGCCGACCTGGCGCGATTCCTCGAGCCCGAAGCCGCGTGTCGTGATGGCGGGCGTCCCGATCCTGAGGCCGCTCGTCACGAACGGAGGCCGCGGGTCGTTCGGCACGGCATTCTTGTTCACGGTGATGTGCGCGTGACCGAGCGCTGCGTCGGCGTCCTTGCCGGTGTACGCCTTGCCGGTCAGGTCGAGCAGGAACAGGTGGTTGTCCGTGCCGCCCGACACGATGCGGTACGCGCGGTCCTGCAGCGACTTCGCGAGCGCCCGCGCGTTCGCGACGACCTGCTTCTGGTACGCCATGAACTCCGGCGCGAGCGCCTCGGCGAGCGCGACCGCCTTCGCCGCGATCACGTGCATGAGGGGGCCGCCCTGCGTTCCGGGGAATATCATGGCGTTGAGCTTCTTGTGCAGCTCCGGGTGCTCGCGCGCAAGGATCAGCCCGCCGCGCGGGCCACGCAGCGTCTTGTGCGTCGTCGACGTGACGACGTCCGCGTGCGGCACCGGGCTCGGATACACGCCGCCGGCGACGAGTCCCGCGATGTGCGCCATGTCGACCACGAAGTACGCGCCCACTGCGTCCGCGATGGTGCGGAAGCGCTGCCAGTCGATGACGCGCGAATACGCGGAGAAGCCCGCGAGGATCATCTTCGGCTTGTGCTCGCGCGCGAGCCGCTCGACACCGGCGTAGTCGATCTCGCCGGTTGCCGGGTCGAGCCCGTACTGGATCGCGTTGAAGAACCGGCCGGAGAAGTTGACCCTGGCCCCGTGCGTCAGGTGGCCGCCGTGGTCGAGGCTCATGCCGAGGAAGGTTTCGCCCGGGTTCATGAGCGCAAAGAAGACCGCCGCGTTCGCCTGCGAGCCGGAGTGCGGCTGCACGTTCGCGTAGGCCGCGCCGAAAAGCTGCTTCGCGCGCTCGATCGCGAGCTCCTCGACGACATCGACGTACTCGCAGCCGCCGTAATAGCGCTTGCCCGGATAGCCCTCGGCGTACTTGTTGGTGAGCACCGATCCCTGGGCCTCGAGCACGCGGGGGCTCGCGTAGTTCTCGGACGCGATGAGCTCGACATGGTCCTCCTGGCGACGCCGTTCGGCGGCGATCGCGCCGGCGAGGGCGGGGTCGAAGGATGCGATGCTCATTCCGGGTCCGAACATGGGATCGCCTGCGGCCAGCGCTGAAACGGAGCGCGAAGTCTACCCGAAAGGCCCCTTTCAGGCCGCTTCCACGAAGGCCTCGACGACGCGCGTCCACGCACGCGCGATGTTGCGGCGGTTGTAGCCGCCGCCGCCGAATGCAAGGATGCGGCCCGAGGCGTGGCGGTCCGCGAGCCCGCACAGTTGTCGCGCCACGTGACCGTGCGCCTCCTCGGTCAATTCGAGGTGCGTGATTGGGTCGCCGCCCAGGCTGTCCGCGCCGCACTGGAGGATCACGAACTCGGGTGCGTGCCGCTCCACGTGCGCTTCGATCGCCGGCCAGGCCGCAAGGAACTCCGTATCGCCCGCGCCGGGCGGCAGCGGCAGGTTCAGCTTGCTCCCGGCCGCCGCGCCCGCGCCGGTCTCAGACGCCGCGCCCGTGCCCGGATAGAGGAACCGGCCGTCCTCGTGCGCGTCCGCCACGATCACGACGGGATCGTCTTCGTAGGCATAGAACACGCCGTCCCCATGGTGCGCGTCGATGTCGACATAGGCGATGCGCGTGAGGCCGTACTGCAGCTTCAGGTGCTCGACGACGACCCCGATGTCGTTGAATACGCAGAAGCCCGCCGCGTGGGCGCGGCCGGCATGGTGCAGCCCCGCGATCGGCACGAACCCTCGCCGCGCGCGCCCGCTCATCACGGCTTCCGCGGCGACGAGCGAGGCGCCCACGACGTCGCTGGCCGCCTCGTACACGCCCTTGAATGCCGGCGTGTCGCCGGCGTCGAGCAGCCCCTCCCCCGTCGCCGAGCGCGCCATGACGAATTCGACGTAGCCCGGGTCGTGGAACAGCTCGAGCTCCGCCCGCGTCGCGGTGCGCGGCGCGAGCTGCTGCACGCGCTTGTCGAGACCCTGGGACACGAGCTCGCGCCAGAACGCGTCGTGCCGGTCTGGCCCGAAGGGATGTCCGTCGGGAAAGCCGTAGCGCGCGATGCGCTCACCGGCGACGACGCAGGTTCCTGGTCCGCCGTTTTCAGCCACGCGATGCCGCCGAATTGGGGAGGTCGGTCTTGAGCCTAGCACGGCCCGTCGCCGGCTGGCGGCCCGGGTCGGCATCGCTGATAATCCGCGGCCCCCCGAAGCCCGTGGACCGCATGGCCCAATACATTTATACGATGAACCGCGTCGGCAAGGTCGTGCCGCCGAAGCGGCACATCCTGCGCGACATCTCCCTCTCCTTCTTTCCGGGTGCCAAGATCGGCGTGCTGGGCCTGAACGGCTCTGGCAAGTCCACGCTGCTTCGCATCATGGCGGGCACCGACACGGACATCGAGGGCGAGGCCCGCCCTCAGCCCGGGATCAAGGTCGGGTTGCTGCCGCAGGAGCCGCAGCTCGACCCGGCCGCCGACGTGCGCGCGATCGTCGAGGAATCGGTCAAGCCGGTGAAGGACGCGCTCGCGCGGCTCGAGCAGGTGTACGCGCTCTACAGCGAGCCGGACGCCGACTTCGACAAGCTCGCCGCCGAACAAGGCCGGCTCGAAGCATTGCTCGCGAGCGTCGACGGCCACAACCTCGAGCGCCAGCTCGATGTCGCCGCCGACGCGCTTCGCCTTCCGCCCTGGGAGGCGAAAGTCTCGCAACTCTCCGGCGGCGAGCGCCGCCGCGTCGCGCTATGCCGCCTGCTGCTGTCGAAGCCTGACATGCTCCTGCTCGACGAGCCCACGAACCACCTCGACGCGGAGTCCGTCGCCTGGCTCGAGAAGTACCTCGAGCAGTACCCGAGCACGGTCATCTGCGTGACGCACGACCGTTACTTCCTCGACAACGTCGCGGGCTGGATCCTCGAGCTCGACCGCGGCCACGGCATTCCGTGGCAGGGCAACTACTCCTCGTGGCTCGAGCAAAAGGAGCGCCGGCTCGCGCAGGAAGAGAAGCAGCAGGAGGGGCTGCGCCGTACGCTCGCGCGGGAGCTCGAATGGGTGCGCGCGAACCCCAAGGCGCGCCAGGCGAAGAGCAAGGCGCGGTTGCGGCAGTTCGAGGAGCTCTCCTCGGTCGAATTCCAGGCGCGCAACGAGACGAATGAGATCTACATCCCGCCAGGCCCGCGTCTCGGCGACCTCGTGATCGAGGTCGAGGGCCTGCGCAAGGCTTACGGCGAGCGCCTTCTCATCGACGGCCTGTCGTTCCGGCTGCCGCAGGGGGGAATCGTGGGAATCATCGGTCCCAACGGGGCCGGCAAGACGACCTTGTTCCGCATGCTCACCGGCATCGAGAAGCCGGACGCCGGAACCATCCGCGTCGGCCCGACCGTCAGCATCGCCTACGTCGACCAGTCGCGCGACCGGCTCGACGACGGCAAGACCGTCTGGCAGGAGATCTCGGGCGGCCAGGACATCATCAAGGTCGGCAACTACGAGACGCCGTCCCGCGGCTACGTCGGCCGCTTCAACTTCCGCGGCAACCAGCAACAGCAGCAGATCGGCGAGCTATCGGGCGGTGAACGGAACCGCGTGCACCTCGCGAGGCTGCTGCGCCAGGGCGCGAATCTCCTGCTGCTCGACGAGCCGACCAACGACCTCGACGTCGAGACGCTGCGCGCCCTCGAGGAGGCGCTGGTGAACTTCCCCGGCTGCGCGGTCGTGATCTCGCACGACCGCTGGTTTCTCGACCGCATCGCAACCCATATTCTCGCCTTCGAGGGCGACAGCGAAGTGGTCTGGTTCGAGGGCAACTACCAGGAGTACGTGGCGGACCTGCGGCGCCGCAAGGGCGAGGACGCCGACCAGCCGCATCGGCTGCGCTACAAGCCGCTGCACACGGTGTAGACTCCCCCGCGTGGCGGTCTACATCGACTCGTCGGGGCGCCTGCACCACGACCAGGAAAGCCAGCTCGCGCTGCGCTGCCCTCACTGCGACGTGCTCGCCCACATCACGCCGGTCTCGGTTCCTGACTACAACGCGCTGCAGCAGTACAAGCCGTCGCAGGTCGGCCTCGTCTATCGCTGCGAAGCCTGCAACGCGCCCGTGTTCCTCCGGTTTCCCGTCAAGCTCTATGCCGGCAGCCGCGTGGAGCTCGCGCCTAATTTCGTCGAGCTCGAGCGCCCGCGCGAGCGGTTCAACTTCACGTTCCTGCCCGAAGAGACGGAGACGCTGCTCAAGGAAGCGTTCGCGT
Organism: Steroidobacteraceae bacterium; assembly: GCA_035495635.1. Lineage (GTDB taxonomy): Bacteria > Pseudomonadota > Gammaproteobacteria > Steroidobacterales > Steroidobacteraceae > SCUD01. The sequence goes on from DATJFN010000037.1 coordinate 7,614, forward strand.
GCTTCACGGCAGGCTGCTACAACGCCTTCGCGTCGATGTGCCGGCGCGTCGCGCAGAGGACCTTCGCGGAGCTCGGGGAGGCCGCCAAGCTCGAGCTCTACGATGAGCTCGCGAACGTCCGCCGGCTCGCCGAGCTCGACGGGGATTCCTATGAGCTCGTGCGCAAGGTGCTGTTCGACTTCGACGAGCCCGGCCGCGGCCAACTGCCTTCGCCGGATCCGTTCCACGCGGGCGTGCTGCTCGAGGTGCTGAAGGACCTGCTCTACCAGGCCTACGTCCGGCGCGGGCGGCTGCAGCAGGCGATGATGGTCCGCCGCTACTTCGCGGACGATTCGACGAACGTGACGCCGCTGCCGGGTGCCGGGTCCTGAGCCGCCGGCTCAGCCGACCCAGGCGCGGGCATTCCGGAATATCCGCATCCAGCCGCTGTCCTCGCCCGCATTCGCCGGCCGCCAGGAATTCTGGACGGCGCGGTACACGCGCTCCGGGTGCGGCATGAGGATCGTGACGCGGCCGTCGTCCGAGGCGTAGCCGGCGGCGCCGCCGGGCGAGCCGTTCGGGTTCGCCGGGTAGCGTGTCGCGACACGTCCGCGGTTGTCGATGAAGCGCAATGCGACCTGCGCGTCCGCCGCTGCCTCGTGCGCCGGGCTTGCAAACTCCGCGCGGCCCTCCCCGTGCGCGACGGCAATCGGGAGCTGCGAGCCCGCCATGCCGGCAAGAAATAGCGATTTCGACGCCAGGATCTCCACCATCGACAGGCGCCCCTCGAACTGCTCCGAGCGGTTGCGCCGGAAGCGCGGCCAGTGCGACGCGCCCGGAATCAGCTCGGCGAGCGCGGCGAGCATCTGGCAGCCGTTGCATACGCCAAGCGTGAACCGGTCTGCCCGCGCGAACCAGGACTCGAACAGCAGACGCGTGCGCGGATGGAACAGGATCGATTTTGCCCAGCCCTCGCCGGCGCCCAGCACGTCGCCATAGCTGAAGCCGCCGCAGGCGACGAGCCCGTGGAATCCATCGAGCGTCCGGCCCGCGTCGATGAGGTCGGTCATGTGCACGTCGACGGACGTGAAGCCGGCTCGGTCGAATGCAGAGGCCATCTCGACCTGGCTGTTCACGCCCTGCTCGCGCAGCACCGCCACCCGCGGCCTTGCGCCGTGAGCGATGAAGGGCGCTGCGATGTCCTCGTCGGGATCGAAGCTGAGGCGCCAGGCGAGGCCGGGGTCATCCTCGTCGACACGCGCGTCACGCTCTTCGTCGGCGCAGGCCGGCTCGTCGCGCAGCCGCTGCATGCGCCAGGTGGTTTCCGACCAGAGGGTCCGCAGCGCGACGCGGTCCGCGTCGACGAGCATCCGGCCGGCGCCTGCGATCCTGATCCGCCGTCCCGGCGCCGCGACACCGATCTCCCGCACCAATTCGCCGAGGCCGTGACGCTCGAGGACCGTGCGCACGCGGGCCGAGTCCTGCGACCGCACCTGCAGCACGGCCCCCGGCTCCTCGCTGAACAGCGCCGCGACCGGGCGACTGACCGGGCCGAGGTCGACGTCGATGGCCGCGCGCCCCGCAAAGGCCATTTCGAGGAGCAGGATGGCGAGACCGCCGTCCGAGCGATCGTGGTAGGCGAGCGCGAGGCCTTCATCGCGGAGCTCGCGCATCGCGGCGAAAAAGCCGGCCAGGCGCGCGGGATCGTCGAGGTCCGGCGGTTCGTCGCCGATGTGCCCGAAAACCTGAGCAAGGCACGAGCCGCCGATGCGGTCCCGGCCAGCACCGAGGTCGATGAGGACGAGCGCGCCGGGACCCGCGTCCGTTGCGAGCGCGGGTGTCAGCGTATGACGCACGTCCGCGACAGGCGCGCAGGCGGTCACGACGACCGAGAGCGGTGAAACCACCGACCGCGTGGCGTCGCCTTCGCGCCAGCCCGTGCGCATCGAGAGCGAGTCCTTGCCGACCGGGATCGCGATGCCGAGCGCGGGGCAGAGCTCTTCCCCGAGCGCGCGCACGGTGTCGTATAGGTCCGCGTCCTCGGCCGGCTCGCCGCAGGCCGCCATCCAGTTCACCGAGAGCTTCACGTCGCCGAGCGCACGAACGTCGGCCGCGGCGAGGTTCGTGAGCGCTTCGGCCACCGCGATGCGGCCGGACGCCGGCGCGTCGAGCAGCGCGATCGCCGGCCGTTCACCGAGCGCCATCGCCTCGCCCGTGCGGCCGCGCAAGCCCGACGTCGTGACGGCGACGTCGCTCACCGGAACCTGCCAGGGCCCGACGAGCGGGTCGCGGCTGATCATCCCGCCAACGCTGCGGTCGCCGATCGTGACGAGGAATCCCTTGTCTGCGATCGCCGGCAGGTGGAGCAATCGCTCGAGCGCCTCGCGCGGATCGACGGTCTCGGCATCGAACCCGTCGCCGGAGCGCCGGCGGCGCGCGGCGACGCGCTGCATGCGCGGCGGGCGGCCGAGCAGGTCGGCGATCGGCATGTCCACGACGCGCTCGCCCAGGCGCTCGTCCGTGACGACGAGCCGGCCATCGTCGGAGGCTTCCCCGATCACCGCATGCGGACACCGCTCGCGACGGCACAGCGCCTCGAATTCCGCGAGGCCGCCCGGGTCGAGCGCCAGAACGTAGCGCTCCTGGGCCTCATTGCACCAGATCGCGAGCGGAGACATGCCCGGCTCGTCGCTCGGCACGCGCGCAAGGTCGATGCGGCCGCCGCCCGGCGCGACGACCTCCGGCACCGCGTTCGAGAGCCCGCCCGCGCCGACGTCGTGGATCATGAGGATCGGGTTCCCGGCGCCGAGCGCCCAGCACGCGTCGATGACCTGCTGCGCGCGCCGCTGCATCTCGGGGTTCCCGCGCTGGACGGACGCGAAATCGAGCGCCTCGCTTGCGGTGCCGCTGCCTTGCGACGACGCGGCGCCGCCACCAAGGCCGATCAGCATCGCCGGCCCGCCGAGCAGCACGAGCGGTGATCGCGCCGCGACCGCGCGCTTCGCGACATGCGCGCGGCGCACGTTGCCAACACCGCCCGCGATCATGATCGGCTTGTGGTAGCCGCGGACGACGGAGGGATCATCGCCCGGCGCGCGCTGCTCGAAGCTGCGGAAGAAGCCAGCGATGCCGGGCCGGCCGAACTCGTTGTTGAAGGCGGCGGCCCCGATCGGGCCCTCGAGCATGATGTCGAGCGCGGACGCGATGCGCGCAGGCCGGCCGTGGTCGGTTTCCCACGGCTGGAGGAAGCCGGGAATTCGGAGGTTCGAGACCGCGAACCCGACGAGGCCCGCCTTGGGCTTCGCGCCGAGGCCGGTCGCGCCTTCATCGCGGATCTCCCCGCCGGATCCCGTCGCGGCGCCGGGGTACGGCGAGATCGCCGTCGGGTGGTTGTGCGTTTCGACTTTCAGCAGGAGGTCCACGGGCTCGTCGTGCCAGGCATAGGCGCCGTCCGCCGCCGGGAAGAAGCGCGAGCCCGGCGGGCCCTCGATCACGGCCGCATTGTCGCTGTAGGCGGAAAGAACGCCCGCGGGACTCCTGTCCTTCGTGTTCCGGATCATCGCGAACGGCGAGCGCCGCATCGGCTCGCCGTCGATGCGCCAGTCGGCGTTGAAGATCTTGTGCCGGCAGTGCTCGCTGTTCGCCTGCGCGAACATCATCACCTCGACGTCCGTCGGGTCGCGGCCGAGCCGCGCGAAGACTCCGGCGAGGTAGGCGATCTCGCCTTCCGAGAGCGCGAGTCCCTGCGCCTCGTTGACGCGCGAGAGCGCGGCCTCCGGGCCGGCGCCGAGCGCGACGTGGCCGAGCGCGCCGCGCTCGTGCGCCGCGAACAGGCGCCGCGCTTCGCCGGCGTCGAAGAGGATCGACTCGGTCATCGGATCGAAGAGCGACGCCGCGAGCGCGGCCAGCTCCGTCCGCGCGAGCGGCTTGCCGGCATCGACGCGCCAGGCCTTGCCGCGCTCGATGCGGTGCACCGCGCCGAGGCCGCAGACATGCGCGATGTCGGTCGCCTTCGAGGACCAGGGCGAGACCGTTCCCGGCCGCGGCACGACGAAGAGCGGCTGGCCGGCCGGCTCCGGCGGCGCCTGGCGGTCGACGTCGAGCAGCCGCTCGAGGAGCGCGTGCTCGGCGGGCTCGAGGTCCCGCTCCGTGTCGACGAAGTGGACGAATTCGGCGTGGACGGCCCGGACTGCGGGCACCGCGCGGCGGAGCCCCGCGAGCAGTCTCTCGATCCGGAAGCTGGAAAGTGCGGGCGCGCCCCGGAACCGCAGCATTTAGTGTCGGGTCACTCGGTCAGCGCTTCACGCCCGGGTCGCCGCCGGCCGGATACAGGGTGACGGGGAACTGGGCGATGTTGCCGCCCTCGAGCGCGCTGATCTTGCTGACCCCTTGCTTGCGCACCTCGTCGATGCGGATCACGGCGTGCAGCGGCAGGTAGCTGCGCTTGACGCCGGCGAACTCGGACTTGATGCGCTCCTCTGCCGGGTCGAGCACGACGCTGCTGCGCTCCCCGAAGACGAGCTCCTCGACCTCGATGAACCCGAACAGGCCGCCGTGGCTGACTTTGCGGGCGTAGATCTCGTAGACCTTGCCCTGGTTGATGAAGACGACCCTGAAAATGTGACTGGAGGCCATGATCCGGGTGGGGCTCGCCCTGCCGTGGGCGCGTTATTATACGTGCGATGGCGCTCCGCTTGAAAATCGTCAGCGACAACGCGGCCACCGCAGGCGAGCATGCGCGCTGGACCTTCGGAGTCAACGGCGGCCGCATCGGACGCCACACGACCAACGACTGGGTGCTGCGCGATCCGGACCGCTACGTTTCCGGGCGCCATGCGGAGATCGAGCATCGCGGGGGAGTCTGGCTGCTGCGCGACACGAGCACCAACGGCACCTTCGTCAACGGTTCGGACGAGGCGCTCGGCCCGGACCGCCCGCACCAGCTGTCGAGCGGCGATCGCATCCGCATCGGCGAATACGAAATCGAGGTCGAGATCACGGGCAGCAACGACTTCCCCGCCCGCGAGTCGGCGCCAATGAGCGAGACTGACCTCGACGCCTCGTTCGAGGTCAAGTCCTTCGTCTCGACGGGCCGGCGCGAGCGCGACGCGCTCGCGAGGCCGCGTCAGGACGCGTCGCCGCCGCGCCCCGCGGCGGTACCGCCGGCCGTCAAGCAGCCGGCAGCGCCCGTGCCGCCGCAGGTCCCGTCGTCCCGCGCCAGCGAGGAGCAGCAGCTCTGGCCTGGCCTTTCGGCGCTCTGCCGCGGAGCCGGCATCGACCCGCTCTCCCTGCCGGCCGAGGCGCGTGCCGCGGCGCTGCAGCAGGCGGGGCAGCTGCTGCGCGAGACGCTCGTCGGGTTCACGGAGCTCGCACGCACGCGCGCGGACTTCGCGAACGAATTTGCGATCAGCTCCGGCTCGCGGCGCCGCGACGCAACCGGCGCGTTCGTGCGCATTGCCGCGGTCGAACACATCCTCGGGCTCATGCTGACCGGGCGCGGACCGGGCGAGGCGCGCGCCGTGGACGAGATCCGCGCGCAGTTCGCGCGGGCGCGCGGTCACGAGATCGCGATGGCTGCCGCGATGCGCGAGGCGGTCGCCGCGGTTTTCGAGAAACTGAGTCCCGAATTGCTCGAGGAGCAGCTGGGGCGCCGCGCCCAGGGCGTCGCCGGGCCCGAATTGCAGGCGCGGCTGTGGAACCGCTACCTCGAGCTGTTTCGCGCGACGGTGCAGGCGGGCGACGCCGGCCTGCCGGTGGTCTTCCTCAACGCATATGCGCGCGCCTATGAATCGATGGCCGCCGGCGGCAGCGCGCGCGATCCCGGCGAGCGGGGCGAATAACTGGCGGAGAGGGTGGGATTCGAACCCACGAATACCTTGTGGGTATTACTGGAATTCCAGTCCAGCGCCTTCGACCGCTCGGCCACCTCTCCCGGGCGGCGAAGCCTACCGGACGGGGTCCGGTGCGGCAACCGCGGCCCGTTCAGGATTTCCTGGCGTCCGGGTGTTCCTTGCCGTACGGCGGCGGGTGGTCGAGGCAGCTGCCCTCCGCGTCCGGCAGTTCCGGCGTATTGACGTCCGGGATCTTGAGGGCGTTGTGCGTGTCCGGGAGGTCTGCCCCAGCCGGCACTTTGAGCGGATTGACCTGCTTCGCGGACTCGTAGGGCTTCGCGTCGTTGCAGCCCGAATAGGCATCGGGCAGCCAGCCGCATCCGGCGAGCGGCAGGAAGATCGCCATGCAGGCGATGCGGACCAGGACACTCGTCATTCGATCACTCCGGCGCGGCTCATCGCCGCGAGTACCGTCGCATGCTGCCCTTCCGAAAGGCCGACCAGCGGCAGCCGGATCCCCGGGCCGATCAGCCCGAGCCGGCCCAGGGCCCACTTGGCGGGAATGGGATTCGACTCGACGAAGAGCGCAGTGTGAAGACCCGCGAGCCGCTCGTCGAGTTCCCGCGCCCCTTCCTGGTCGTCGGACAGCGCGGCTTCGACCATCTCGTGCATCAGCCGCGGGGCCACGTTGCCGGTCACCGTGATGACGCCCTGTGCCCCCGCGCCGATCAGCTCGCGGCAGCTCGCATCGTCGCCCGACAACAGCAGGAAGTCGTCGCCGCAACGCTCCAGGATCTCCCTGCCGCGCGCGACGCTGCCGGTCGCGTCCTTGATGCCGATGATCTGAGGATGGCCGGAGAGCCGCTCGACGGTCTCCGGCAGGAGGTCGCAGGCGGTGCGCGATGGCACGTTGTAGAGGATGAGCGGGACGCTCGATGCGTCTGCGATAACGCTGAAGTGGCGGTACAGCCCTTCCTGCGGCGGGCGGTTGTAATAAGGAGTGACGACGAGCACGCCGTCCGCGCCGAGCTCGCAGGCCGTGCGCGTGCGCTCGACCGACTGCGCGGTCGCGCTGCCGCCGGTTCCCGCGATCACGGGAATCCTGCCGCCGAGCCGCTGAACCGCGAGCTGGAGCAGCTCCGCCGACTCCGCGGCGGAGAGCGTCGCGGACTCGCCGGTCGTGCCGCCGACGACGACGCCGTCGCTGCCCTCGAGCGCATGCCACTCGAGCAGTCGACCGAACGCGACGTGATCGACGTCGCCGGACTCCGTCATCGGCGTCACGAGCGCGACCAGGCTTCCGCGGAACATTGCTCCCCCCGGCCGGGAGGCCGGCACCGGAGGCGGGATGGTACGGGCGCGCGGCGCGCGAGCGCAAGGCAGGGCGCGGGCGCGATTTCATCGCCCTGCCGATCCCGGTACACTTCCTGCAACAACTCCTCTTTTTCCCCGCATGAAGCAGTTCATCGCAATCTCGGCCATCGGCGACGATCGCATCGGCCTCGTGCACGACCTTTCGAAGGTCGTGGCCGACTGCGGCGGCAGCATCAGCGAGAGCCGCATGACGGCGCTCGGATCGGACTTCGCGATGCTGCTGCTTGTCGCGGGCAACTGGCATTCGATCGCGCGCATCGAGACCGAGCTCGGCAAGCTCGGCGAGTCAACCGGAGTCACGATCCAGGTGCGCCGCACGACGGAGCGCGCCGCTCGCGAGGACCTCATCCCCTATTCGGTCGACGTCGTGTGCATCGACCAGTCCGGCATCGTCTCGGGACTTTCCGGGTTCTTCGCCGCGCGCGGCATCGACATCGGCGAGCTCTCGACGCGCAGCTACGCGGCCGCGCACACGGGAGCGCAGATGTTCTCGGTGTACATGGTCGTCAACGTGCCGTCGCGCATCCACGTCGGCGCGCTGCGCGAGGAGTTCATGGATTTCTGCGACCAGATGAACCTCGACGCGATCCTCGAGCCGGTGAAGAACTGAGCCGTGGCCGCGGGCAAGCCTGGCGCGAAGGCGCCGAAGTTCACCGTCCCGACGACCGCGGGCGCGTTCCGCCTCGGCGACCAGGGCGCCGAAAAGCTCGTCGTCTACTTCTACCCGCGCGACAACACGCCGGGCTGCACGCTCGAGGGCAGCGACTTCCGGGACCTCGCGCCGGAATTCCGCCGCGCGCGGACGCGGATTCTCGGAATCTCGACCGACACGCTCGAGTCGCACCGGAAGTTCAGGGAGAAGATGAAGTTCCCGTTCGAGCTCGGTTCCGACGAGGACCACGCGGTCGCATCGCAGTTCGGCGTCTGGAAGCAGAAGAACATGTACGGCCGCAAGCTGATGGGCATCGAGCGCAGCACGTTCCTGATCGACGCCTCGGGCGCGCTGCGCCGCGAGTGGCGCAAGGTGCGGGTCAAGGGGCACGCGGCCGAGGTGCTCGAAGCCGCGAGAGAAATCTGAGCCGATGGTGAAGAACCGGCCCGCCAAGGGCGCCCGCCGCGCGTTCGTGCTCGACACCAACGTGCTGATGCACGACCCCGCCGCCGTGTTCCGCTTCGAGGAACACGACATCTACCTGCCGATGGGCGTGCTCGAGGAGCTCGACGCCGGCAAGAAAGGCCTCTCCGAGTCCGCGCGGAATGTGCGCCAGGTCAGCCGCTTCCTCGACGAGCTGATGGCGAACGCGACCAAGGAGGAGATAGACCGCGGGCTCGAGCTCCCGTCGGCGCGCTCGGGCAACCACGGCAAGAAGCCTTCGACGGGCCGGCTCTACTTCCAGACGAAGCGGCTTGCGGCCGGGCTGCCGGACACGCTGCCTGGCCACGGCCACGGCATCGACAACGCGCTGCTGGGCTACACACTCGCCTTGCAAATGGAGCTGCCGTCGACGCGCGTGACGCTCGTCTCGAAGGACATCAACCTCCGCATCAAGGCGGCGATCCTCGGCGTGCATGCGGAGGACTACTTCAACGACCGCACGATCGAGGACGCGGACCTGCTGTTCACGGGCGTCACCGCGCTGCCGGAGAATTTCTGGGAGACGCATGGGAGCAACGTCGAGTCCTGGCACGAGCAGGCGCGCACCTACTACCGCGTGCGCGGGCCGCTCGTGAACGGATGGCACCCGAACCAGTTCCTGTACGACCCGAAGGACGACGCCTTCGAGGCGATCGTGCGCTCCATCGAGGGCGAGGTCGCGACGCTCGAGGTCACACAGGACTTCCGCAGCGAGCGCCACGCCGTCTGGGGAATCACCGCGCGCAACCGCGAGCAGAACCTCGCGCTCAACCTGCTGCTCGACCCCGACATCGACTTCGTCACGATCCTCGGCCCCGCCGGCACCGGCAAGACGCTGCTGACGCTCGCCGCGGGCCTCGCGCAGACCCTCGACACCAACCGCTTCAGCGAGATCATCATGACCCGCGTGACAATCCCGCTTGGCGAGGACATCGGCTTCCTGCCCGGCACGGAGGAGGAGAAGATGGAGCCCTGGATGGGCGCGCTGATGGACAACCTCGAGGTGCTGACGCAGGGCCAGGAGGGGGGCAGCTGGGGCCGCGCCGCGACGCAGGACCTGCTGCGCCACCGCATCAAGATCCGCTCGCTCAACTTCATGCGCGGGCGCACATTCCTGAACCGCTACCTGATCCTCGACGAGGCGCAGAACCTCACTTCGAAGCAGATGAAGGCGCTCGTCACGCGCGCGGGCCCGGGCACCAAGCTCGTGTGCCTCGGCAACATCGCGCAGATCGACACGCCCTACCTGACCGAGACCACCTCGGGCCTCACCTACGTCGTCAACCGCTTCCGCGGCTGGCCGCACGCCGGCCACGTGACGCTGGTACGCGGCGAGCGCTCGCGGCTCGCCGACTTTGCGTCCGAGGCGCTCTGAGCGGGGAGCGCCGAACCATGCAGGCGGTGCGCGGTCGAAGCTGGAATTCCGGCTGGAAGTCACGCATGCGCGCCTGGCCCGTCATCCTGATGCTGCAGTTCGCCGCGGCCCTGCCCGCGGCCGCGCAGACGACCGGGAGCGAGCTGCCCGACATCGGCAACCCCGCGAACACCGCGCTCTCGCTCGAGGACGAGTACAAGATCGGGCTGATGATCGTCCGCAGCATGCGCGACGCGGGCCAGATCGTCGAGGATCCCGAGATCAACGAGTACCTGCAGTCGCTCGGCATGCGGCTGTCCAGCCAGGCGCACGAGGGCGCGCACCGCTTCACCTTCTTCGCCGTCCGCGACCCGGCCATCAACGCCTTCGCGCTCCCCGGCGGCTTCATCGGGGTCAACGCGGGCCTCGTGACCGCGACGAAGAGCGAGGCGGAGCTCGCGGGCGTCATCGCGCACGAGATCGCGCACGTCACGCAACGCCACATCGCGCGATCGATCCAGAACGCGGGCCGTGCGAACCTGGCCTCGCTCGCCGGCATGCTGGCGGCGATCCTGATCGGCGCGACGGCCGGCGTGCCGAGCGACGCCGTGCTGGGCGGCGTCACGGCGGCCCAGGGGCTCGCGGCGCAGAACCAGATCAACTTCACGCGCGCGAACGAGGCCGAGGCCGACCGCGTCGGCATCGGCATCCTCGCCTCCGCGGGCTTCGACCCGGTCGCCATGCCGGATTTCTTCAACACGATGCAGCAGCGCTCGGGCGGCGCGGGCCACAACATCCCGGACCTCCTCCGCACCCACCCGGTCACGAGCGAGCGCATCGCCGAGACCCGCGACCGCGCGAGCCACATGGCGCGGCCGCGGAACCCCGACAGCACGAGCTACGCGCTGATCCGCGACCGGCTCCAGCTCGAGGTGCTTTCGGACGAGGTGCAGCCGCGCGACCTGTTCGCAACCGCGAAAAGCGCGGACTACCCCTCCACCGACGCCGAGCAGTACGGCCGCGCCCTCGCCCTCATGCGCGCCAACGCGCCCGAGGAGGCGATTCCCGCGCTGCAGTCGCTGCGCGACCGGCGGCCGGACGTGATGCTCTACCACACGGCACTCGGGCAGGCCCAGCTCGCCGCAGGACGCGTCGACGCGTCCCGGGCCACGCTCGAGAACGCGATGAGGCTCTTTCCGCGCAACGTACCCGTGACGCTCCGGTACGCGGAGACGCTCATGCGCGCGGGCGACGCGAAGCGCGCGCACCTCGTACTGCTCGACCTGTTCAACAACGTCCCGCCGACTGCGGAGCAGGTACGCTTCACGGCGCTCGCTGCGAATGCCGCGGGCGACGTCGCGGACTCCTACTACTACATGTCGGAGTACCACGTCATCAGCGGGAACCTCACGCTTGCGATCGACCAGCTCCGCCTCGCGCAGGCAGTACCCGGCATCAACGCCGTCCAGCGCCAGCGCTTCGACGCTCGCATCCAGGAGCTCCAGGAATACCTGCCGAAGGGCAAGCGCGCGCGCGAGGTCGCAGAGCCGCAGGGCGGCGGAACCGAGCCCCAGGGCGGCTCCGGGCCCGGTGGCGGCTAGAATCGCGGCTTGGTACTGAAGCCAGGGAATCGCCGATGATCCGCCTGATCCGCGCCGCCGCGGGCGCCCTCGCCCTCGTCCTGCTCGCCGGATGCGCGACCACGAACATGGGCACGCCGGGCGACCCGCTCGAACGCGTGAACCGCGCCACCTACAGGTTCAACAACTCGGTGGACAAGGCCGTTCTGCGCCCCGTCGCGCGGGGCTATCGCGAACACGTCCCTGAGGTCGTGCAGCGTGGCATCGACAACTTCCTCGAGAACCTGGCGTACACGACGACGATCGTCAACGACCTCCTGCAGCTCAAGATCAAGGACACGCTCACGGACATCGGCCGGTTCACGGTCAACTCGACGCTCGGGATCGGCGGGATCCTCGATCCGGCTACGCACTTCGGCATCCCGAAAAACGACGAGGACTTCGGGCAGACGCTCGGGCGATGGGGCGTGCCGGCCGGCCCATTTGTGGTGATTCCATTCCTCGGGCCTTCGAGCTTGCGGGATGCGCCATCCCTGTATGTGGATACGCAGACTGACTTCCGCTTCGCCCTCGATATCGACTCCACCACGAAATGGGCGCTCGCGGGCATCTCGCTCGTCAATCGGCGCGCGGAACTCCTGCCCTACGACGTTTCATTCGACTCCGCCTACGACCGCTACGCGCTCATCCGGAACGCCTGGCTGCAGCGCCGCGAATACCAGGTGAAGGACGGCGAGGTGGAGGAAGAGCCGATCGAGGACCCGGACAGCCTGGAACCGCTCGAGGACCCGGCGCCGGAGGAAGACGCCAAGAAATATGGCGCTCCGCTGCCGGATGCGCCGAAGCCCGAAGCGCAGGCACCTGAGGCGCAGAAGCCGGCGGAACCGGAACCCGAGGCGCCGCCGGCGGAACCGCCGCCAGCCGATCAGCCTCGGCCAGGCGGCGAGATCAGTTCGGCGACGTCGCTGATCCCTGCGAGCGAGGCAATCGCGGGCGGGACGTTCCGGTAGCGCAGAGAGCGGCCCGCCGCTCCCGCCGCGACCGACCATTCGAGCAGCAGCGCGAGTCCCGCGCTGTCGGCGCGCGTGACGCGCGCGAGGTCGACCTCGGCTTGCTGCAGTCCGCCGAACGCGGCATCGCCCTCTGCGAGGAGGCGCGCGGCATCGTCGAAGCCGATCTCGCCCGAGAGCTCGAAGCGGCCGTCGCCCGCCGCCGCGAGGCGGCCCGCGGCCTCAGCCGGCTTTCGGCGGCGCGCCACTCTGGTTCTCTTTCTCGAGCCGCTCGATCAGCGCCGGCAGCCCGGTCTGGTCGATCTCGGCGCCGACGTCGTTGCGGAAATTGCGCACGTACGAGATGCCCTCGATCGTCACGTCCCAGGCCTTCCAGCCATCGGGCGTCGCGCGCAGCGTGTAGTTGACCGGCACGACCGTGCCGTTGCTGCGCTTGACCTGGGTGCGCACAGTCGCTTGTCCCGTGGACAGGTCGCCGCGGAACGGAAGGACCTGCATGCGGTCGGCGGTGAACTCCGCGAGAGCGGAACCGTAATTACGGAGCAGCGACTGGTAGAACGCGGCGATGAAGCGCTTGCGCTGCTCTTCCGTCGCCGTGCGCCAGTTCTTGCCGAGCACGAGGCGCGCGGAGTAGTCCGTGTCGAAATGCGGCAGCAGGATCTCGTCCACCAGCTTGCGGACGCGCGCGGGGTCCTTCTTCGCGAGGGCGCGGTCCGCATCGAGCGCTTCAAGGAGCTTGCGCGCGGTCGTCTCGATGAGCTCCTGCGGCGACGGTCCCGGCACTGCCTCGGCGGCATAGGCGGCCGCCGCGAAGGCGGCCGGTATGGCGAGCGCTGCGACGAGGATCGCGAGTCTTCGCGTCATGGCTTGGATCCCTGGGCGGTTCCTTCCGCCGGCTGTTGTTCCGCGGCCTTCGAGAACAGGAACTTGCTGATCAGGTTCTCGAGCACGATGGCCGACTGCGTGAACTGTATTCGATCGCCGTCCTTGAAAAAGGTTTCCGAGCTGCCGGGGCCGACGCCGACGTACTGGCCGCCCAGCAGGCCCGCAGTGAGGATGCTCGCGTCGCTGTCGTCCGGGATCTTGTCGTACTGTGGCTCGATGCGCAGCACCACGCGCGCGCGGTACTCGCTGAAGTCGTAGGCGATTGACTCGACGCGGCCGATCGTCACGCCCGACATCGACACGGGCGCGCCCGGCTTGAGGCCGCCCACCTGCTCGAAGGATGCGGTGAGCCGGTAGCCGCCCTCGCCGAGGCCGAACTCGCGGCTCGTGATCTGCGTCACCAGGAAGAAAAGTGCCGCGAACCCGAGCAGCACGAAGAGCCCGGTCCCGAGTTCGATTGCCCGCGTCTGGCGCATGTCAGCTCCTTAAAGCATCACGGCGGTCAGCACGTAGTCGAGGAGCAGCACGCTGACCGATGAGATCACGACCGTCCGCGTCGTCGCCCGGCCGACGCCCTCCGCCGTGGGGACGGAATGATAGCCCTCGTAAACGGCGACCAGGCTGCAGGAAAGGCCGAACACAACGCTCTTCAGCACGCCTTCCATCACGTCATGGAGCTCGACCGCCGCGCGCATCTGGGACCAGAACTGCCCCTGGTCCACGCCCATCAGCTGCACGCCGACGAGCTGCGCACCGTAGAGGCCGATCATGCTGAAGATCGCGGCAAGCAGCGGCATCGCGATCACTCCGCCGAGGAAGCGGGGCATCACGACGCGGCGCACCGGGTCCACCGCCATCATCTCGAGCGCGGCGATCTGGTCGGTCGCGCGCATCAGGCCGAGCTCCGAGGCGAGCGCCGTGCCCGCGCGTCCCGCAAACAGGAGCGCCGCGACCACCGGTCCGAGCTCCTTGAAGAGGCCGAGCGCTGCGGCGGTGCCGAGCGACTCCTCCGAGCCGAAGCGCTCGAGCAGGTCGAAGCCCTGCAGGCCGAGCACCATGCCCACGAAGAGTCCCGACAGCATGATGATGACGAGCGACAATGCGCCGGCGTTGAACACCTGCTCGACCACCAGGCGGAATCGCAGGAGCGCCCGCGGCGTCTCGGCTGCGACCCGCAGCCCGAACAGCGCGTAGCGGCCGAGCGCGAGCAGCGTCTCCTGGACGCTCTCGCCGAGCTCGCGGAAGATCGCGGCCGCCATTCAGCGCTCCCGGAGGACCTGCTCCGCATAGGCGGGAGCGGGATAGTCGAACGCAACCGGGCCGTCGGGCAGCCCGTGCATGAACTGCCGCACGTCCTCGTGCTTGCTGCCCGCTACCTCGGCAGGCGGACCGCTCGCGATGATGCGCCCCGCGGACAGCAGGTGGCAGCAGTCCGCGACGGCGGTGATCTCGCGCACGTCGTGCGAGACGACGATGCTGGTGACGCCAAGCGTGTCGTTGAGCCGGCGGATCAGGCGAAGGACGACGCCCAGCGAGATCGGGTCGAGACCGACGAAGGGCTCATCGTAGATGAGCAGCTCCGGGTCCATGACGATCGCACGTGCGAGCGCGACCCGCCGCGCCATCCCGCCCGAGAGCTCCGTCGGCATCAGGCGTGCCGCGCCGCGAAGGCCCACCGCCTGCAGCTTGGTCAGCACGAGATGTCGCACGAGCCGCTCCGGCAGCCGCGCGTGCTCCCGGAGCGGAAACGCAATGTTCTCGTAGACGTCGAAGTCGGTGAGCAGCGCGCCGTTCTGGAACAGCATGCCCATGCGCCGGCGCATCCGGTAGAGCTCGCGGCGCCCGAGCTTCGCCACGTCTTGCCCGTCGAACTCGACCGTCCCGCGTTCCGGGCGCGCCTGGCCGGTGATGAGGCGCAGCAGCGTCGTCTTGCCGCTGCCGCTCGGTCCCATGACGGCGGTGACGGCTCCGCGCGGAAAATCGAGGTCGACGCCCGCGAAGATCTCCCGCCCGCCCGCACGATAGTGCAGTCCGCGCACGCGGACGATCGCGTCGGAACCGCGGCTGTGACCGGAAGACAAGCGACGGCCGGCGCGGCGGCCCTCAGGCCGCGGCCTGCTCCATCGCGGCTTCGTAGCTGCCGTCGCGCGCGAGCCCGTTGAGCTTCGCGCGTCGCGCGAAAGCCTTCTGGCCCGCGGCGAAATTGGCGGCCTTCCCCTTCCAGGCGTCGAGCGCGCTCTGCTGCAGCGCCCGGCCGTAGCTGAAGCTCAGCTGCCACGGCAGGTCGCGCGCGCGATTCATCAGCGAGAGGTGGAGCGTCGCATCGGCCTCGCTCTGGCCGCCCGACAGGAACGCGATCCCCGGCACGGCTGCGGGCACGCGCCGGCGCAGGCACCGCACGGTCGCGTCCGCGACCTGCTGGGGCCTCGCCTGCTGCGCGCATTTCTTGCCGGCGATCACCATGTTCGGCTTCAGCACCATGCCTTCGAGCCGGATCCGGTGGCGGAACAAGGCGTCGAAGACCGTCTCGAGCGTCGCATCGGTGACCTCCTCGCAGCGGTCGATCGTGTGGTCGCCGTCCATGAGGACTTCGGGCTCGACAATGGGAACGATCGAGGCCTCCTGGCACAGCGCCGCGTAGCGCGCGAGCGCCTCCGCGTTCGCCGCGATGCAGTTCGCCGTCGGGATGCCCGCGCCGATGTCGATGACCGCCCGCCACTTCGCGAAGCGCGCCCCGAGGCCGCGATATTCGGCGAGCCGCTCGCGCAGCCCGTCGAGGCCCTCGGTCACCGTTTCTCCTGGAAAGCTGGCCAGCGCCTTGGCGCCCGCGTCCACCTTGATGCCCGGCAGGATGCCGCGCGCGGCCAGCACCTGCGGGAAGGGTTTCCCGTCGGCCGCCTGCTGGCGGATCGTTTCGTCGTAGAGGATGACGCCCGAGATGTACTTCTCGGCGTCGGCGGCGGTGAACAGGAGCTCGCGGTAGGCGCGGCGGGACTCGGACGTGGATTCGAGGCTGATCTTGTCGAAACGCTTCTTGATCGTCCCGGTCGACTCGTCGGCCGCGAGAATGCCCTTGCCGCGTGCCACCATCGCGGCGGCGTTCTTGTCCAGTTCCTGGATGTCCATCTGCTCGAGGCCCTCCGATTGACGGGCGCGAAGGATACCAGAGCGCCCCAGCCCCCTACCGTTGGAGCAGTAATAGTACTAAAATTGTACTGTTTATTCACGGACCGGCGGAGGGCCATCCATGCTGCGCATCAGCCGCCTGACGGACTATGCGACGTTGATCCTGGCGACGCTCGGGGGCGGCACCCTTGCGAGCGCCGCCGAGATCGCTGAGCGCACACACATCGGCTTGCCGACCGTGAGCAAGCTCCTCAAGGAATTGCAGCATGCCGGCCTCGTGAGCTCGGTGCGTGGCGCGCACGGCGGTTACCAGCTCACTCGGCCCGCCGCATCGATCAACGCCGCCGAGATCATCGACGCGGTCGAGGGCCCGGTCGCCCTGACGGAGTGCGCGACTGGCGCCGGCCATTGCGGCATCGAGGCGACCTGCCTCGTAGGACATGGATGGCAACGCATCAGTCGCGCCATCCGCCGCGCCCTCCTCGACGTAAGCCTCGAGGAGTTGGCGCGTCGCGACGGGCCGCTCAAGGCCCCTGACCTCTCGCGCATCGCCGGTCCGGCGAGCACGCCGGCGCCAGGCTGAGGACCCCGTGTCCGCCAAGCAACCCGAGCTCGAGACCCTGGTCGGCCGCAAGTATCGTCACGGCTTCGTGACGGACATCGCGAGCGACACGGTCGCGCCCGGCCTCGACGAGGACGTGATCCGGCTCATCTCCGCGAAGAAAGGCGAGCCCGACTTCATGCTCGACTGGCGCCTCAAGGCCTTCCGGCGCTGGACGAAGATGGCGCTGCCGACCTGGGCGCACGTGCATTACCCGCCGATCGACTTCCAGGCGATCTCGTACTACTCGGCGCCGAAGCAGCGCAAGGACGGCCCGAAGTCGCTGGCCGAGGTCGACCCGAAGCTCCTCGAGACCTACGACAAGCTCGGCATCCCGCTGCACGAGCGCGCAAAGCTCGCCGGCGTCGCGATGGACGCCGTGTTCGACAGCGTCTCCGTCGCGACCACGTTCAAGGAACGGCTTGCCGAGGCCGGCGTGATCTTCTGTCCCTTCTCGGAAGCGGTCCAGAAGCATCCCGAGCTCGTCAAAAAATACCTCGGCAGCGTCGTTCCGGTCGGCGACAACTTCTATGCCGCGCTCAATTCGGCGGTCTTTACAGACGGCTCATTCGTCTACGTGCCGAAAGGCGTGCGCTGCCCGATGGAGCTCTCGACCTACTTCCGGATCAACGCCGCCAAGACCGGCCAGTTCGAGCGCACGCTCATCGTCGCGGACGACGGCGCGTACGTCTCCTACCTCGAGGGATGCACCGCGCCTGCGCGCGACGAGAACCAGCTCCATGCCGCGGTCGTCGAGCTGGTCGCGCTCGAGGGAGCCGAGATCAAGTACTCCACGGTCCAGAACTGGTATCCGGGGGACGAGAACGGCGTCGGCGGCATCTACAATTTCGTCACGAAGCGCGGCGATTGCCGCGGCCGCAGCTCGAAGATCTCCTGGACCCAGGTCGAGACCGGGTCCGCGATCACCTGGAAGTACCCGAGCTGCATCCTGCGCGGCGACGGTTCCGTCGGCGAGTTCCATTCCGTCGCGCTCGCAAACCACCTCCAGCAGGCGGACACCGGGACGAAGATGATCCACATGGGGAAGAACACCCGCTCGACGATCGTCTCGAAGGGCATCTCGGCCGGGCGCGGACAGAACGCGTATCGCGGCCTCGTGAAGGTCCTGCCCGGTGCGGACGGCGCGCGCAATCACACGCAGTGCGACTCGCTGCTGATGGGGTCGCAATGCGGCGCGCACACGTTTCCCTACATCGAGGTGAAGAACCCGACGGCAGTCGTCGAGCACGAGGCGACGACCTCGAAGATCTCGGACGACCAGCTGTTCTACTGCCTGCAGCGCGGCATCTCGGCCGAGGACGCGGTCAACATGATCGTGAACGGCTTCTGCAAGCAGGTGTTCCGCGAGCTGCCGATGGAATTCGCGGTCGAGGCGCAGAACCTGCTCGCGGTGAGCCTCGAGGGAGCGGTGGGATGAGCGAAAGCGGCCAGTTGATCCTCGACGTGCGCGACCTTCGCGTGAAGGCCGGCGATCGGCTCATCCTGGAAGGCATTTCGCTGGCCGTTCGCGCCGGCGAGGTGCACGCGATCATGGGTCCGAACGGCTCCGGCAAGAGCACGCTGACCGGAGTGCTCGCCGGCCGGCCGGGATTTGAAGTGGTCTCGGGAAGCGCCGCCTACCTCGGGCGCGACCTTCTCGGGATGCCGCCGGAGGAGCGCGCGCGCGAGGGGCTGTTCCTCGCGTTCCAGTACCCGGTCGAGATCCCGGGCGTGAACAACGTCTACCTGCTCAAGGCGGCGCTGAACGCGCAGCGCAGGCACCGCGGCCTGCCGGAGCTCGACGCGTTCGAATTCCTCGGCCTCGTCAAGGCGAAGCTCGCGGCGATGCGCATGGACGAGGCGCTCCTCAACCGCGGCGTCAACGAGGGTTTCTCCGGCGGCGAGAAGAAGCGGAACGAGATCCTGCAGATGAGCCTGCTCGAGCCGACGCTGGCGCTCCTCGACGAGACCGACTCGGGCCTCGACATCGACGCGCTCAAGGTCGTGGCTGAAGGCGTCAATGCGATGCGGGCACCGGGCCGCGCAATGGTGCTCGTCACGCATTACCAGCGGCTGCTCGACCACGTCGTGCCGGACCGCGTGCACGTGCTCGCCGGCGGCCGCATCGTCAAGAGCGGTGGCCGCGAGCTCGCGCTCGAGCTCGAGCGGCGCGGCTACGACTGGCTGCGCGCGGGGACGGCCGCCGCATGAACGCCTCGGCACCCATCGAACGGATCGCATCGCTGCACGCGCGCCTCGCGCCGTCGCTCGGGGGCGGCGCGGCCTGGGCCCGCCGGCGCGGCGAGGCGCTCGGGACCCTCGTCGCCCGCGGCCTGCCCGACCGCCGCGATGAGAACTGGAAATACCTCGACCACGCTCGCCTCGCGGAGTACCCGTTCGATGCCGCGCCTCATGCGCCGGCGGACGCCGCCCGCCTCGCGCACTTGCTGCTCCCGCTCGAGCGCGCCCGGCGCATCGTGCTCGCCGACGGCCGCTTCAACGCGACGCTTTCGTCGGACCTTGCCGCAGCGGGGCTCGAGGTCGTCGACCTCGGCCGCCTGCTCGAGCGCGAGCCCGAGGCCGCCCTGGGCCTGCTGCGCACGCCCGGCGCGGACGCGGATGACCGCTATGCCCTCCTCGCCGACGCCTTCGCGTCGGGCGGCGTGCTCCTGCGCATCGCGGAGGGTTGCCGGCTCGACGAGCCGGTCTACCTCGTGCATCTCGCGACGGCCGCCGAACCAGCCGTCCACCAGTCGCGCGTCGTCATCGAGGCTGGTGCGCACGCGCACTGCACGCTCGTCGAGCATTTCGTGACGAGCGGCGACTCGGCCGTGCTCGGGAACCTCGCGGCGGACATCTCGCTGGCCGAGAGCGCGGCCGTCGCCCATCTGCGCCTGCACCAGCACGCGGCCGCCGCCGCCCAGGTAGAGACCTGGACTGCGCGACTCGCCGCGAAGAGCCGCTACGAGCAGCACCTGATGGCGCTCGGGGGCCGGCTGCTGCGGTCGAGCCTGCGGCTCGCGCTCGAGGGCGCCGGCAGCGCCTGCCGGCTCGACGGACTGTTCCTCGCCGACGGCGAGCGCCAGGTCGATCTCCTGACGCAGGTGGCGCACGTGGGCGCCGCGACGGAAACGCTGCAGGACTACCGCGGCATCGCGGCCGGCCGCGGCCGCGGCAGCTTCAACGGCCGCATCACGGTACAGCCGACCGCGCGCGGCGCGAACGCGAGCCAGTCGAGCCGCAACCTCCTGTTGACCCCGCTTGCGGAGATCAACGCACGCCCGCAGCTCGAGATTTTGGTGGACGAGGTGCAGTGCCGTCACGGGGCGACGACGGGCACGCTCGACCCCGACCAGCTCTTCTACCTCGTGTCACGCGGACTCGATCCCGCGGCGGCGCGGGCGCTGCTCACCTATGCATTCTGCCGGGACTTGATCGGGCGCGTGCCGGTCGCGGCCGTGCGGTCGGCCGCCGAGTCGCTGGTCGCATCCTCGCTGCCGGACCGGGACCTGATCCGGGGACTTGCCTGATGGCCGCCGTTCGCGAGCCCCTCGCGCCGCTCGACGTCGCACGCATCCGCGCCGACTTTCCCGTGCTGTCTCGCCGCGTCAACGGCCATCCGCTCGCCTACCTCGACAACGCGGCCTCCGCCCAGCAGCCCTCGGCCGTTATCGACGCCGTCGCCGACTATGCGCGGGGACACCACGCCAACGTGCACCGTGGCGTGCACACGCTGTCGCAGGAGGCGACCGCGCTGTACGAAGGCGCGCGCGAGAAAGGGCGCCGGTTCGTGAACGCCGCCTCGCCCGCCGAGATCATCTTCGTGCGCGGCACGACCGAGGCGATCAATCTCGTCGCGCAATCGCACGGGCGCGCGCGACTCGCGGCCGGCGACGAGATCGTGGTGTCGGAGCTCGAGCACCACTCGAACATCGTGCCCTGGCAGCTGCTCGCCGCGCAGATGGGGGCGCGGCTCCTGGTCGCACCGATCGACCGACGGGGCGTCGTCGACTTCGACGCGTACCGCCGGCTGCTCGGCCCGCGCACCCGGATCGTCGCGCTCGCGCACGTCTCGAACGCGCTCGGCACCGTGCTGCCGCTGCCGGACTTCATCGGCGCCGCGCGCGAACGCGGGATCACGACCGTGATCGACGGCGCGCAGGCCGTCCCCCACATGGCCGTCGACGTGCAGGCGCTCGGCTGCGACTTCTACGCGTTCTCCGGCCACAAGATGTACGGCCCGACCGGCATCGGCGTGCTGTACGCGCGCGAAGCCGTGCTCGCCACGATGCCGCCCTGGCAGGGCGGCGGCGACATGATTCTCACGGTCACTTTCCGCGGCTCCACCTGGAACCACCTGCCGCACCGCTTCGAGGCCGGAACGCCCAACGTCGGCGGCGCCATCGGCCTCGGGGCCGCGATCGACTACCTCGAGCGCGCGGGCCGCACGCGCGTCGCTGCGCACGAGCAGGACCTTCTCGAGCATGCGACCGCGCGTCTCTCCGCGATCGACGGGCTGACCCTCGTCGGCACTGCGCCGGCCAAGAGCAGCCTGGTCTCGTTCGCGGTCGAGGGCGTGCACCCGCACGACCTCGGCACGGTGCTCGACGCGCGCGGCATCGCCGTGCGCACCGGCCACCATTGCGCGATGCCGGTCATGGAGTTCTTCGGCGTGCCCGCGACGACGCGGGCCTCGTTCGGGCTCTACAACACGCGCGAGGAAGTCGACGTCCTGCACGACGGCCTCGTGGACGCGATCCGGATGCTGCGCTGATGGACCTCAACGACCTGTACCGCGACGTGATCGTGGACCACAACCGCAGCCCGAGGAACCGCGGCCGGCTGCCCGGGGCTGCGCGGCACGCGGAAGGCGACAACCCGCTTTGCGGCGACCGCCTGCGCCTCGACGTCGACCTCGATGGCGACGTCATCCGCGACCTGCGTTTTGAAGGGAGCGGCTGCGCAATCTCGACGGCCTCGGCCTCCCTCATGAGCGAAGCCGTCAAGGGCAGGAGCCGCGCCGAGGCCGCGGCGCTCTTCGACGCGGTGCACGCGATGCTGACCGGGGGCGGCGGCGATCCCGCGCGCCTCGGCAAGCTCGCCGCGCTCGCGGGCGTCGCCGAGTTTCCCGCGCGCGTCAAGTGCGCAAGCCTCTGTTGGCACACGCTGAACGCCGCACTCGCCGGCAGCGCGGCGCCGGTGACGACCGAATGAGCGTGCGGCGGCCCGGGCATGAACCGGTCGTGGTCAACCGCGAAGTGCAGGCGGTGATCGTGCCGGCCGGCGTCGAGGTGAAGCTGAAGACCGGGACGGTCGGCTATATCACGCAGGCGCTCGGCGGCAGCTACACGGTCTACGTCGAGGGCAACCTGTTCCGCATCGCGGGCGTCGATGGCGACGCGATCGGAAAGGATGTGATCGAGCCCCCGGCGCTCCCGGCCGGAGCGTCGGACGAGGACGTGGGGCGCGTCGTATGGGACCAGCTCCGCACCTGCTTCGATCCGGAGATCCCGATCAACGTCGTCGACCTCGGATTGGTCTACGACTGCAGCGTCACTCCGAATTCGGACGGCACGCGCGACGTCTCCGTCAAGATGACGCTGACGGCTCCCGGCTGCGGCATGGGCGAAGTTCTCGTCGCGGATGTGCGCGACAAGCTCAAGCTGATCCCGACGATCCGCAATGCCGACGTCGAGCTGGTCTTCGATCCGCCATGGAATCAGTCGATGATGTCGGAAGCGGCACGCCTGCAAACGGGGATGATGTAGCACGCGCCGCCGGCCGTGCGCGTCAGTTCTCCCCTAGCGAAAGAAGCGTCGCATTGCCACCGACGGCGGATGTGTTGGTGGTGACCGTCTGCTCGGTCGCAAACCGCGGCAGGTAGTGCGGGCCGCCGGCTTTCGGGCCGGTACCCGACAGCCCACAGCCGCCGAATGGCTGGACGCCGACGACGGCGCCGATCATGTTGCGGTTCACGTACACGTTGCCGACGCGCGCGCGCGCAGCAACGCGCCGCGCGAGGCCGTCGATGCGCGTGTGCACCCCGAGCGTGAGCCCGTAGCCGGTCGCATTGACACGGTCAACCACGTCGTCGATCCGCGAGCCCCTGAAGCGTACGACGTGCAGCACCGGCCCGAAGACCTCGCGCGTGAGACGCTCGATGCCGTCGATCTCCACGGCGAGCGGCGCGAACCAGTGGCCGCGCGGCAGGCCGGACGGCAGGCGCGCGCGATGGTGCCAGGCACTGCCCTGGACGATAGCCTCAGCGTGCGCTTCGAGCGTCGCCTGCGCATCCGCGTCGATGGCAGGCCCCACGTCGCTCGAAAGGAGCGCCGGGTCGCCGATCGCCAGCGTGTCCATGACGCCAGCGAGAAGCTCCAGCACACGCGGGGCGATGTCCTCCTGCACGAACAGGACGCGCAGTGCCGAGCAGCGCTGCCCCACCGAGTTGAAAGCGGAAGTGACCGCGTCGCTCACGACCTGCTCCGGAAGGGCGGAGCTGTCGACCAGCATCACGTTCTGGCCGCCCGTCTCCGCGATCAGCGCCGGGAGCGCGCCTTCGCGCGCGGCGAGCGAGCGGTTGATGAGCTTCGCCGTCTCGGTGGACCCCGTGAAGGCGACCCCGGCGACGCGCGGGTCGCCGGTGAGCACCGGCCCGATGCGCGAGCCGCGGCCCGGGACGAAGTGCAGCACGTCGCCCGGGATGCCGCTCGCGTGCAGGAGGCGCACCATTTCCGCCGCGACCAGCGGCGTCTGCTCGGCGGGCTTCGCGATGACGCTGTTGCCGGCGGCGAGCGCCGCGGCCACTTGGCCGGTGAAGATCGCGAGCGGGAAGTTCCAGGGGCTGATGCAGGCGAATACGCCGCGGCCGCGCAATGAGAGGCGGTTCGACTCACCGGTCGGGCCGGGAAGCGCGAGCGGCCGGCCGAACGCCTCTTCCGCGCGCGCCGCATAGTAGCGCAGGAAATCGACCGCCTCGCGCACC
>DATJFN010000038.1:0-2843 GCA_035495635.1 Steroidobacteraceae bacterium
GATCCCGCGCTCGCAGGCCGTCATGACGGTGATCGGCGGCGAGATCGCGTGGCAGAAGGATTGAGACGGAGGGGACAGTCCCCTTTGCGCCAGAGCGCGCAAAGGTGACAGTCCCCTAGGCGACCGAGCGCGCCCGCGACGGGCTCACGTTGAAGCGGCCCGTGGCCGTCAGGCGGTCGCGCGCCGCCTGCGAGTTCCGCAGCTCCGCGCGTCGCGCCGCGAACGGCATCGCGGCCACGTCCTTGAGCGAGGCCGACCGCGCGAAAAGGAAGCCCTGCGCGGCGACGCAGCCGAGCTCGAGTAGCTTTGCGACCTGCTCCTCGTGCTCGACGCCCTCGGCGACGGTCTCGAGGCCAAGGGTCTCGCCCAGCATGACCACCGCGCGCGCGAGCTCCGGGCCGTCGTCCTGTTCGGTGAGCCGGCCGACGAACGAGCGGTCGATCTTCAGGTTGTCGATCGGGAAGCGGTGCAGGTAGGAGAGGGACGAGTAGCCCATCCCGAAGTCATCGATCGCGAGGCGGACGCCGAGCGCCTTCAGCTCGCGGAAGCGCTCCAGGTTCACCTCGGTGTTGTGCATGATCGTGCTCTCGGTGAGCTCGATCACGAGGTTTTCGGGCTCGAGGCCCGAGGACTCGAGGGCGCTGCGCACGTCGGCCACGAGGTCCGCGTACTGCAGGTGACGGCCGGAGATGTTGACCGCGACCCGCAGCCCTTCGCCCGCCACGATTCCGTCGCGCCAGGCCTTGATCGCGCGGCAGGCCTCGGTGAGGACCCAGCGGCCGAGGTCGACGATCTGGCCCGATTCCTCGGCGGTCGTGATGAAGGCGCCCGGCATGACGAGCCCCTGCTCGGGGTGGTTCCAGCGCACGAGTGCCTCGACGCCGAGCAGCTCGCGCTTGTCGAGGTCGACGACCGGCTGGTACTCCAGGAAGAACTCGCCCCGCTCGAGCGCGCGCGTGATGTCCTCTTCGAGGCGCAGGCGCTCGCGGAGCTGCTCCTGCATGCGCGGCTGGAACACCACGAAGCGCGCCTTGCCTGCCGCCTTCGCGTTGTACATCGCGATGTCGGCGTTCCGGAGCAGCTGCTCCGTGTCGTCGCCCGGCTGCGAGAACGCGATGCCGATGCTGGCGGCGATGTAGGTGTCGCTGCCGTCGAGCTGCAGCGGCTCGTCGAACGAGCGGGTGATGGTCGCCGCGATGCGCTCGACGTCGGAGGGCTCGTTGATGCCCTCGAGCAGGATCGCGAACTCGTCGCCGCCCAGCCGCGCGACCGTATCCGATGGCCGCGTGCACTTCACGAGCCGCTGCGAGGCGGCCTGCAGCAGGCGGTCGCCGGCGTCGTGGCCCATCGAATCGTTGACGTTCTTGAAGTTGTCGAGGTCGAGGAACATGACCGCGACGCGCTGGCGCGAGCGCTGGGTCAGCGTCAGCGCGTGCTGCACGCGGTTGCGGAAGAGGCTGCGGTTCGCGAGCAGCGTCAGCGGGTCGTGGAACGCGAGCTGGCGCAGCTGCTCCTCGAGCGCCTTGCGCTCGCTGACGTCGCGGAAATTGAGCGCGAGGCCGGCGATGGCCGGGTCGTCTAGCAGGTTGCTTCCGACGCTCTCGAGCGTGCTGCGGCGAGCGCCGTTGCCGACCACGACTTCGACTGGCCCGATCGAGCGTCCGTGCGTCGCGGCGACCTCGGCCAGGAAGGCGGCGAGGCGCTCGCGGTCGGCCTCGCCCCAGAGGTCGAGCAGGTTCCGGCCGATGAGGTCGTCCGGGTTCATGCCAAAGGTGCGCTCGGCCGCCGGCGAGGCGAATCGGAGGCGCCCGTCGACATCGGCGATCATGATCACGTCGGAGGCGTTTTTGATGAGCGAGGCGTAGCGCGCCTCGACGATGCCCGCCGCGCGCCGCTCTCGAACGAGCGCGTCGTCTCGCGACATCACGCCCTGGCGCAGCATCACGAGCAGCGTCAGCGCGAAGATGATGACGGTCATCGCCGTCGCCGGGCTGGACATCGAGGTGCTCTCGACGTAGACGAACACGAGGAAGGACACGAGCATCGCGACGTAGGGCATGCCCTGCACGAGGGCGTTGCCGACGGCTGTGGCCTCCTGGCGCTGCGGCGGCGCGCCGCGCAACTGCTCGCGCGCCGCGGCGATCAACCAGCCATAGCAGGAAAGGTAGATCGCGTCCGACATGCCGCCCGGCAGGTAGGTGCCCGAGACCTTGGCCATCGCCCACACGATGTCCGCGAGCTGCATGGCCGAAAAGCCGATGGTGAGCAGGATGACCGTGCGGCGCGCGATCGAGCCCGTTCCGCCGTGCATGAGCAGTACACCGAAGGCGAGCAGCATCATGCAGTTAAGGGCGATGTAGATCTGCGTCAGCACGTACTTGATGATGTCGGGGTCGCGGTCCGCGCTCGCCGTCGGCCCGATCACGAAGAACCAGAAAAAGGCGCCGAAGCCCAGCATGAGGATCGTCGCGTCGAGCGCGAGACGACCCCATTGCACGCGCACGGCGGCCGCGCGGATCGCAATGAAGATGGCCGTGAAGAGGAGCGGGTAGAAGCCGAGGAAGAAGACGTCGCCGACGGACGGGAAGGGATCGACGCCGAAGAGCCAGTAGGTCGAATTAAGAAAGTTGCCGGCAGTATAGACCCACATCGTGGCCGCGAGGAAAGCCCAGGTCCGCTTCACTGCCGGCTCGGTCCCCTTCCAGGCAGCGACGGTCGCAAGGAAGGCGGAGCCGACGCTCGCCGGGAAGTCGGAGAACAGCTTGAAGAACTCGAAGCCGGGGCCGCCGGACCCGTCCGCAAACGTAAGGACCAGCGTGACCGCTATATAGATGAAGAGGCCG
>DATJFN010000039.1:0-4690 GCA_035495635.1 Steroidobacteraceae bacterium
AGCAGGCGGCAGTACCAAGAACGGGCGCGAGTCCCAGTCGAAGCGGCTCGGCGTGAAGAAGTTCGGCGGCGAGCGCGTGCTCGCCGGCAACATCCTCGTGCGCCAGCGCGGCACGCCGTACCGGGCGGGCGAGAACGTGGGCGTCGGCACCGATCATACGTTGTTCGCGCTCAAGACCGGCCGCGTGCAGTTCAGGAAGAAGGGCGCCGAGAAGCGCACTTTCGTGAGCATCCTCCCGGAGTAAGGCAGGGCCGCTCGAATTCCGCGGAAAACCCCGGCCCGTCCGGGGTTTTTCGTTTAGGCGGCAAGCAGTCATGAAATTCGTCGACGAAGCCATCGTGAAGGTCCGCGCCGGCCATGGCGGCCGCGGCGCGATCGGCTTTCGTCGCGAGAAGTTCGTGCCCTTCGGCGGGCCGGACGGCGGCGACGGCGGCGACGGCGGGAGCGTCTGGCTCCGCGCCCAGGAAGGCATCAACACGCTTGTCGACTTCCGCGTCGAGCGCACGTTCCGAGCGCAGAACGGACAGCCGGGCGGCGGCCAGGACTGCACGGGCCGGAGTGGCGAGGACCTCTTCGTGCCCATGCCGATCGGCACCGTCGTCATCGACGAGGACACGGAGGAGGCGCTCGGCGACCTCTCGGCGGCGGGGCAGACGCTCCTCGTCGCGAAGGGCGGCAAAGGCGGCTGGGGCAACCAGCGCTTCAAGAGCTCGACCAACCGCACGCCGCGCCAGAGCGGGCCCGGACTTCCCGGAGAGACGCGGAGCCTGCGCGTGGAGCTGCGCCTGCTCGCCGACGTCGGATTGCTCGGCCTGCCGAATGCCGGGAAATCGACGTTGATCCGCGCGGTGTCCGCGGCGCGACCGAAGGTCGCGGACTATCCGTTCACGACGCTGTACCCGCAGCTCGGCGTGGTCGCGGTCGGCCCGCTCAAGAGCTTCGTGATGGCGGACATCCCGGGGCTCATCGAGGGCGCAGCCGAAGGCGCCGGGCTCGGCATCCGCTTCCTCAAGCACCTTCAGCGCACGCGGATCCTGCTGCACCTCGTCGACATCGCGCCGCCGGACCCGGAGGCGGACCCGGTCGAAGGCGCGCGAGCGATCGTCAAGGAGCTGAAGAAGTTCAGCCCGGAGCTCGCGAAGAAGAAGCGCTGGCTCGTGCTCAACAAGATCGACCTCGTCGATCCGGCGGAGCGCAAGAAGCGCTGCGCCGACATCGTGCGCCGGCTGCGCTTCAAGGGTCCGGTGTTTCAGATCTCCGGCGCGACGAGCGAGGGCACGAAGGAGCTGTGCCAGGCGATCATGAGGGAGCTGGAGAAATAAAGGGGACGCGCCCCTTTATCGCGACTCGCCGTACATTGCGCGACGATTCGATAAAGGGGCGCGTCCCCTTTATTTCGCCGCGAGCGCCTTGATCTGGGCGGCGAGGCGGCTCTTGTGGCGGGCAGCCTTATTGCGGTGAATGATTCCCTTGCGCGCCATCGCGTCGATGACGGGCGAAGCGGCCTTGAGCGCGGCAGCGGCCTCGGCCTTGTTGCCGGACTGGATCGCCGTGACGACCTTGCGGACGGCACTCCTCACCTTCGAACGATGGGCGACGTTGCGCGCGCGGCGCTCGATCGCCTCGCGGGCCCGCTTTTCGGCAGACTTGGTGTTGGCCATAAGGGCGCGCATTGTCCGGATGCGGGCCGGGATTGTCAACGCGGTATAGTGCCGCCCGCATGGCGCACGGTTTCCTGCGAAATACCACGATCGTCGGCCTCCTGACCCTGCTTTCCCGGATCTCGGGCGTGATCCGGGACATGGTCTACCTGATCACCTTCGGCGCCGGCCCGCTGATGGACGCCTTCCTGATCGCGTTCAAGATCCCGAACTTCATGCGCCGGCTGACCGCCGAGGGCGCGTTCTCCCAGGCCTTCGTGCCGGTCGTCTCCGAATACAAGGTGCAGCGGACGCACGAGGAAGTCCGCGAGCTGATCTCGGGCGTGAGCGGCGTCTTCGGCCTCGTCCTCTTCGCGATCACGCTCGTCGGCGTGATCGCGGCGCCGGTCATCGTCTACGTGTTTGCGCCGGGCTTCCACGACGAGAGCCGCTTCGCGCTCACCGTCGAGATGTTCCGCTTCACGTTCCCGTACATGTTCTTCATCTCGCTCGTCGCGCTCGGGAGCGGGGTGCTGAACAGCTACGACCGCTTCGCGGTGCCCGCCTTCAACCAGACGCTGCTCAACGTCGTGATGATCATCTCGGCGGGCTTGGTGGCGCCTTACTTCGAGAACCGGGCGCTGGTGCTCGCGATCGGCGTCTTCGTGGCGGGCGCGGTGCAGCTCGTCGCCCAGTTCCCGGCGCTCCACCGGCTCCGCCTCCTGCCGCGGCCGCGCTTCGACCGCACGCACGAGGGCGTCCGGCGGATCGCGCGCCTGATGCTGCCGGGCATCTTCGGATCATCGGTCGCTCAGGTGTCGCTTCTGCTCGACTCGATCATCGCGTCCTTCTTCGTCGTGGGCAGCGTCACCTGGCTCTACAGCGCAGACCGGCTCGTCGAGTTTCCGATGGGCGTGTTCTCGATCGCGCTCGCGACGGTGATCCTGCCGGGCCTCGCTTCGCATCATTCGCAGAACGACCAGGAAAAATTCAACGCGACGCTCGACTGGGCGCTTCGCCTTACGCTGACCGTCATCGTGCCGGCGGCGATCGGCCTCCTGATGCTGTCGGGCCCGCTCATCGCGACGTTCTTCGGCTACGGCGCCTTCACGCACCGCGACGTCCTCATGTGCGGCTACGCGCTCATGGCCTATTCCTTCGGCCTTGTAGGATTCTCGATGGTGAAGGTCCTCGCGCCCGGGTTCTACGCGCGGCAGGACACGAAGACGCCGGTGAAGGTCGGCCTGATCGCGCTCGGCATCAACATGGGCTTCAACCTGACCGTCGTCGTGCCGGCCCTGCTGTTCGGCTTCCCGATCCCGCACATCCTGCTCGCGATCTCCACCGGCATCTCGGCGGTCGTGAACTCCTCGCTCCTGTATCGCGGCCTGCGGCGCGAAGGCATCTACCGGCCGACGCCCGCGTGGCGAAAGCTCCTTCCGGCCATCGCGCTCGCGAGCGTCGCGATGGCCGCGTTCCTGTGGTGGATCTCCGGTGACTGGGAGGCCTGGTCCACCTGGTCCGCGACGCGCCGGGTCGTCTGGCTCGGTATCGCCGTGGTCGGCGGCGGCGTCGTGTACTTCGGCGCGCTGGCGCTCGCCGGCATGCGACCCCGGGACCTGAAGCATCTATAATTGCCGGGCACGAATTCCCGAGCCGGCAGGGCCATGCTGATTCGACGTGGATTCAAACCCTGCACGGACGCGGACCCCGGGCGGGCCATCGCGATCGGCAATTTCGACGGCTTGCACCTAGGGCACCAGGCGATCCTGGCGGACCTGCGGGCGCGCGGCCGCGAGTCGCGGCTGCCGACGGCCGTGCTGTGCTTCGAGCCGCAGCCCAAGGAGTACTTCGCGCCCGAGGCGGCGCCGGCGCGGCTCATGCGCCTGCGCGACAAGGCGGAGGGCATCGGGCAAGCGGGCATCGATGAGCTTCGCGTGCTGCGCTTCGACGCGGCGCTGGCGGGGCTCGAGGCGGATGCATTCATCGAGCGCGTGCTCATCGGCGCGCTGAGGGCAAGACAGGTGGTGATCGGAGAGGGATTCCGGTTCGGGCGCGGGCGCGGCGGCGATGTCGCTTCTCTGCGTCGCGCGGGCGATGCCTACGGATTCGCGGTGACCGCGCTTCCGGCGACGGAAGTAGGGGCCGCCGCCGTGAGCTCGACCCGCGTGCGCGAGTCGATCGCTGCCGGCCGGCTCGACGAGGCGAAGGAGCTCCTCGGGCGCGACTACCGCATCAGCGGGCACGTGATCGCCGGGCAGAAGCTCGGCCGCACGCTCGGCTTCCGGACGGCCAACATCCGCCTGCACCGGCGCGTGTCGCCCGTGGCTGGCATCTTCGCCGTGCGCGCATCGGGCGCGGGCCTCGACCGCCATCCAGGCGTCGCGTCGGTGGGGACGCGGCCGACGGTCGGCGGGACGGAGTGGCTCCTCGAGGTACATCTCTTCGACTTTGGCGGTGAGCTTTACCACGAGCGGCTCGAGGTCGACTTCATCGCGCGCCTGCGCGACGAGGTGCGATTCCCCGACCTCGCCTCGATGACCGCCCAGATGCACGAAGACGAGCGCCTGGCGCGCAAGTTGCTGGTCGCCTGAGGGACCGCGTGGACTACAAGCAGACCATCAACCTGCCGAACACCGACTTCCCGATGAAGGCGGACCTCGCGCGCCGCGAGCCGGAGACGGTTGCGCGCTGGCTCGCTGACGACATTTACATGGAGCTGCGCCGGCGGGCCGCGGGCCGGCCCAAGTTCGTGCTGGTGGACGGGCCGCCGTACGCGAACGGGGTCATCCACCTCGGGCACGTCGTCAACAAGGTCCTGAAGGACGTCGTCGTCAAGTCGCACTCGCTGGACGGCTACGACTCGCCTTACGTGCCGGGCTGGGATTGCCACGGCCTTCCCATCGAGCAGCAGGTCGAGAAAAAGCACGGGCGCGTCGGGCAGAAGCTCGACGCCGATGCCTTCCGCAAGGCCTGCCGCGAATTCGCGGCCAGCCAGATCGACATCCAGCGCGCGGACTTCCAGCGACTCGGCGTGATGGGCGACTGGA
>DATJFN010000040.1:0-12554 GCA_035495635.1 Steroidobacteraceae bacterium
CCTTCTCGAACTCCGACTGCCAGCGCTCGTGGGCTGCGCCCTGTACGCTGAATGGCGAGATGAAGTCCACCATGACGACCCCGCCGTTCTTTGGCATGCGCGCAAGCACGGCGTCGGGGACGTTGCGCGGGCTCGGCGTCAGCGCGAGCGCGCTTGAATGCGAGAATATGACCGGCGCCTCGGTGACGTCGAGCGCGTCGTTCATCGTGTCCGCGGACACGTGAGAGATGTCCACGAGCATGCCGAGGCGGTTCATCTCGCGCACGACTTCCTCACCGAACTTCGTGAGCCCGCCGTGGCGCGCCGTGTCGGTCGCGGAATCCGCCCAGTCGTTGGTGTTGAAATGCGTCAGCGTCATGTAGCGCACGCCGAGCCGGTAGTAGTCGCGCAGCGCGCCGAGCGAGTTCTCGATCGCGTGCCCGCCCTCGACGCCGAGCAGCGAGGCGATGCGGCCTTCGCGGTTCGCGCGCTCGATGTCGTCGGCGCTGAGCGCGAGCGCAAGGTCCTTCGGATAGCGCTCGATCATGCGCAGCGCAATGTCGATCTGCTCGAGCTGGATGCGCGCGAAGCCGCGCTTGCCAACCTCGGGCAGGCTCGGGATCCAGACCGACCAGAACTGCCCGCCGACACCGCCCTCGCGCAGCCGCGAGATGTCGGTGTCGCCCGCGGAGCGCACGTTGAGGTCGTAGGCCACGACGTCGCGCGGCGGCTTGCCGCTCTCGCGGATCACGGCGGGAAGGTCGTTGTGCGAGTCGATCAGCGGGTGCTGTTTCAGGAACGCGCGCGCGTGCTCGAGCGCGGCGTCCTCTGCGAGCGCCGGCGCGCTCGCGGGCCCGGAGACTGCGACGGCAAGGAAGGTCCAGAGCGGCAGCGCATGTCGGAAGGGAGTCATCGATCGTTCACCACGCAGGTTTGTCCGTTAATTTCGCTCATCGTGTCGCCCCTTTTTCGCACTTTGTAGGACGCTGTCGCCTTCCGGAGACAGCGCCGGGGTTGTCGTGAAAACTGAGCGCGCTAGCCTGATCGCGTTGCCCAGCGTATCAAGCATCCCCTGATCTTCGGGCATCCCCCCTGCGTCGCACCACTCCCTGTCGGCGCAGGGGTTGTTTCTTTCCGGCGTCCCAATTTAAGAATCCTTTCCGGCACAAGCGCTTAGAAAGGCCCGTCGGGATCGGCATGCTAGACTCCCGCGATGAAACCGCTGGTCGGCATCATCATGGGCTCGTCGTCCGACTGGGAGACGATGCGTCACGCCGCCGACGTCCTGACCGCGCTCTCGGTGCCCTTCGAAAGCCGCGTCATCTCCGCACATCGCACGCCGGATCTTCTCTTCGAGTACGCGGGCAGCGCCGAATCGCGCGGCCTCGAAGTCGTGATCGCTGGCGCCGGCGGCGCGGCGCACCTGCCCGGCATGGCGGCGTCGAAGACGCTGCTTCCCGTGATCGGCGTGCCGATCCAGTCGAAATCGCTTAACGGCCTCGATTCGCTCCTTTCGATTGCGCAGATGCCGGCGGGCATCCCGGTCGCGACGGTCGCGATCGGCGACGCCGGCGCGCGCAACGCCGCGTTGCTCGCAACCGCGATACTCGCCGCGCGGCATCCGCCGCTCAAGGACGCACTCGCAGCGTTTCGCGAGCGGCAGACGGCAGAAGTCCTCGCGAAGCCGGACCCGGCCGCGCGCTGAGGCCACGCATGCGCATCGGCATCGTCGGCGCCGGCCAGCTGGGCCGGATGATGGCCCTGTCCGGCATCCCGCTCGGGCTCGAGTTCACGATGTACGACACGCACGCCGACGTGCCGGGCGCCGCGGTCGCCGATATCGTCACCGGCGCGTTCGACGACCGGAAGAAGCTCGCGCGCTTCGCGCGCGGCGTTGACGTCGTCACCTTCGACTGGGAGAACGTGCCGGTCGCGTCGGCCCGCGCGATCGCGCGCCTGAAGCCCGTCTGGCCGCCGCCGCGCGCGCTGCAGGCCGCCCAGGACCGGCTCTCGGAAAAGAAGCTGTTCCGCCGCCTCGGCATGCGAGTCGCGCCGTACGCGACCGTCGACACGGAGGCCGACCTCGCCCGCGCGATCGCCTCGCTCGGCGCGCCCGGCATCCTGAAGACGCGCCGCCTCGGCTACGACGGCAAGGGCCAGTCGCGGATCCGCGGCGCGCGCGATGCGGGCGACGCGTTTGCGCGCCTCGGCGGGCAGCCGCTGATCTACGAGCGCTTCGTCGACTTCTCGCGCGAGGTATCGCTCGTCGCCGCGCGCGGCCGCCGCGGCGAGGTCCGCACCTACCCGCTCGCCGAGAACGAGCATTCGAACGGCATCCTCGCCGTCACGCGCGCGCCGCACGTGGACGCGCGCCTGCAGCGCCTCGCCGAGCGCAACCACCGCCGGCTCTTCCGCGCGCTCGGCTACGTGGGCGTGCTCTGCGTCGAGTACTTCGTCGAGGAGGGGCATCTCGTCGCGAACGAGATGGCGCCGCGCGTGCACAACTCCGGCCACTGGACGATCGAGGGCGCCGAGACCAGCCAGTTCGAGAACCACGTGCGCGCGATCGCGGGACTCCCGCTCGGCAGCACGCGCGTCCGCGGCCACGCCGCGATGGTCAACGTCATCGGCAGGAAGCCGCGCGCCGGGGAATTCCTACGGCAGGCCGGCGTGCACTGGCACGATTACGGCAAGTCGGCGCGGCCCGGCCGCAAACTCGGCCATGTCACTGTCGTCAAAGGAAATCGCGCGCAGCGGGACCGCGTCGCGCGCGCGCTCCGGCGCCGGTTGATTTCCTAGACGGAACCGGCACTTGCGCTTGCGCTAGACTGTAGGACCGCATGTACCTGGAACACTTCAAGCTGAACGAGCTGCCGTTCCGGCTGAGCCCGGACCCGGCGTTCCTGTACCTGTCGAAGCACCATGCGCGCGCCAAGGCGTACATGGAGTCGACGATCTGGTTCACCGACGGCTTCGTCGTCATCACCGGCGAGATCGGCTCCGGCAAGACGACGCTGCTCGAGACCTTCCTGCGCGAGCTCGAGAAGGATGTCGTCGTCGCGCAGGTCGCGCAGACGCAGGTGTCGCCGATCGAATTCCTGCAGGCGGTGCTGGTCCAGTTCGGCTTCCAGCCGTTCAAGATGCGTAAGGCCGAGCTGATCGCGACGCTCAACCAGTTCCTGGTCGAGCAGTACGCGTCGGGCCGCAAGGTCATGCTGATCGTGGACGAGGCCCAGAACCTCTCGAACCGCGTGCTCGAGGAGATCCGGCTGCTGTCCGGCGTCGAGACGACGAAGGAGAAGGTGCTCCGGATCATCCTCGCGGGGCAGCCGGAGCTCAACGAGAAGCTCGACTCGCCGGAGCTCGTGCAGCTCGTGCAGCGCATCCGCCTGCGGTTCCACCTTACCGCGCTGACGCCAGACGAAACGCAGGGCTACATCCTGCACCGGCTCGAGGTGGCGGGCGCGCACGGTCGACAGCTGTTCGCGGCCGAGACGCAGTCCGTCATCTATCGCTACACGGGCGGGGTGCCGCGGCTCATCAACACGCTCTGCGACACCGCCCTCCTGATCGCCTTCTCCTCGGGGCAGGACATCGTCTCGACGACCGAGCTCAAGGCCGCCATCGACGAGCTGCAATGGGTCGAGTTCGCCGCGCGCACGAACCGCATGCGCGCCGGCGTCGCGGCGCTCCCGGACGTCACCCTGCCGCGGCCCGTGTCGAGCGACGAGGTGCTCGCGCGCATCATCGTCGCCCATGGCGGCGAGCACGTCGAGGAGCGGCCGCTCAGGACCGGGCGCATCATCATCGGCCGGACGGTCGACAACGACATCCAGATCGACAGCAAGTTCATCAGCCGCCATCACTGCCAGATCACGACGACGTCCGAGGGCAGCGTGCTCGAGGACCTCAACAGCACGAACGGCGTCTACATCAAGAGCAAGCGCGTGCGCCGCCAGCACCTGAACGACGGCGACGTCGTCGTGCTCGGCAAGCACGAGATCATGTACCTGGACGAGCGTCCGGTGCGCGGCCGCCTCGCGGCCCTGGAGCCGACCGGCGACCACGAGGCGATCGAGGAATCCGAGGTGCGGGAAGAGCCCGGCGACAGCGCCGCGGCGTCGAACTAGGCGTCGTCCTCGATGTCGGCGCCGTAGTGGCGCTGCTGGATGCGATAGTCGCGGCGCCGGAGCGCCAGCACCAGCCCGCCGACGACGGCGGCGAGGCCGAACACCGCGAGGATCCCCGACCAGGTCGCGATGCGCCACGCGAAGGACGCGGCGACGGCCGCGACTCCGATCACGATGTAGAAATAGGGGAGCACCTCGTACAGCGGGCGCGCGATGCGCATCAGGCGGTTCCGCCCACTGTCAGCGCGTCGACCTTGAGCGTCGGCTGGCCGACGCCGACGGGCACGGTCTGCCCGTCCTTGCCGCAGCTGCCGATGCCCTCGTCGAGCATGAGGTCGTTGCCGACCATGCTGACGCGCGTGAGCACGTCCGGGCCGTTGCCGACGAGCGTCGCGCCTTTCACGGGCGCCGTGACCTTGCCGTCCTCGATGAGGTAGGCCTCGCTCGCCGAGAACACGAACTTGCCCGAGGTGATGTCGACCTGGCCGCCGCCGAAGTTCACGGCGTAGAGCCCGCGCTTCACCGACCGGATGATCTCGCCCGGCTCATGCGGGCCGGCCAGCATGTAGGTGTTCGTCATGCGCGGCATCGTCGCGTGCGCGAAGGACTCGCGCCGGCCGTTGCCGGTCGGCCGCGCGCCCATCAGGCGCGCGTTAAGCTTGTCCTGCAGGTATCCGCGCAGCACGCCGTTCTCGATCAGCGTCGTGCAGGACGTCGGCGTGCCCTCGTCGTCGATGTTGAGCGAGCCGCGGCGCCCGGGCAGCGTGCCGTCGTCGACGACGGTGCAGAGGTCGGATGCGACCTTCTGCCCGATCCGCCCCGTGAATGCCGAAGTTCCCCGTCGGTTGAAGTCGCCCTCGAGGCCGTGTCCGACCGCCTCGTGCAGCAGCACGCCCGGCCAGCCCGGCCCCAGCACGACGGTCATCGTTCCGGCGGGCGCCGGCACGGACTCGAGGTTGACGGTCGCCTGGCGGACGGCCTCCCGAGCGAGCCGGAGCGGCTTCTCGCCGGCGATGAACTCCTCGAGCGAGTAACGCCCGCCGGTCCCGGCGTAGCCCTGCTCGCGGCGACCGTTCTGCTCGACGATCACCGAGACGTTCATGCGCACCAGCGGACGGACATCCGCGGCGAGCGTGCCGTCGCTCGCGGCGACGAGCACGATTTCGTGGATGGCCGCGAGCGTCGCGACCACCTGCTTGACGCGCGGGTCGAGCGAGCGGGCGCGGCGGTCGAGCTCAGTGAGCAGCGCGACCTTGTCGACGTCGGCGAGCGTCGCGATCGGGTCGTCCACCGGGTAGAGCTTGTGCGCCGCGGTCGCATGCCACGCCTGCAGCTGCCCCTTCCCGCCCTCGCGGGCGATCGCGCGGGCCGCGCGCGCCGCCTCGAGCAGCGCGGCCGGCACGACCTCGTCGGAATAGGCGAAGCCCGTGCGCTCGCCGGCCAACGCGCGCACGCCGACGCCCTGCTCGATGCCGTGGCTGCCTTCCTTGACGATGCCGTCCTCGAGCGCCCAATGCTCCTCGCGCGCGAGCTGGAAGTAGAGGTCGCCCGCGTCGACGCTGGCTCCGAGCAGCGATCCGAGCGCCTGCTCGAGGCGCCGGTCGTCGAGCCCGGACGGCGACAGGATCCGGTCGCGGGCGCACTGCAGCGCGTCGGTGGTCATGCCAGGACCCGGTGCTTCAGCGCGGGGAAGCTCTCGCGCGTCGCCTTCTGGCCGTCCTTGTCGAGCGAGGCGAGGACCACGCGGCTGCCGCGCGGCTCGCGCGCGAGCACGCGCCCCCAGTGGTCGACGATCAGGCTGTCACCGTAGGTCTCGCGGTTGCTGTCGTGCACGCCGCTCTGCGCGGCGGCAATCACGAAGGACAGGTTCTCGATCGCGCGTGCGCGCAGCAGCGTCTCCCAGTGCGCGCGCCCCGTCGGGCCCGTGAATGCGGATGGCACGCTGAAGATCTCGGCTCCCTCCGAAACGAGTTTCCGGAAAAGCTCGGGGAAGCGCAGATCGTAGCACACGGTGAGCCCCAGCCTTCCCGCGGGCGTGTCGACGACGACGGCTTTCTTGCCGGGAACCGCGTTCGCCGATTCGCGGTAGCCCTCGCGCCCGCCGGGCAGGTCGACGTCGAACAGGTGAATCTTGTCGTAGCGCGCCGCGCGCTTGCCCGCGTCGTCGTAGACGACGCAGGCGTTGGCCGGCCGCGAGTCGCCGGGAACCGCGATCGGCTGCGTGCCGGCGACGATCCACAGTCTGAGCTCGCGCGCCGCGGCCGCCATCGCTTCCTGGGCCGGGCCTTTTCCCTCCTCTTCGACGACGGCCCGCCGCTCCGCTTCGTTCCGGCCCATGAACGAGAAGTTCTCGGGCAGGACCGCGAGGCAGGCACCCAGGTCCTTCGCTTCCTTGAGCAGCCGGCGCGCGGTCGCGAGATTCTTCGCGACGTCCGCGAGCGAGGTCATCTGGAGGGCGGCGACGATGGGTGCGCTCATGGGGTTCCCTGGGCGGCCTGGCGATCATCTTTCATTTCGCGCGCGTCGATGCGCTTCACCTGCGGATCATCCCAGCTTCCGGTAATGCGATAGTAGCCCCGCGTCACGCCCTTGAGCGGTTCCTTGAAGACCTGCGAGAACAGCAAGAGCGCGGCGCCGACGACCGGCCCTCCCGCGAGTGCGCCGGCGACGCCGAGCGAAGCACCGAGCTGGCCGGTCACGACGGCAGTCTGGTCGTAGGTGCGGTCGCGCAGGTTCGTGTGGCCGGCGACGCCAATCTCCGCCGCCGATCCGCGCAAGGTCAGGTTGTCGGTGTACGCGTCTCCCTTCGAGAGGCGCCAGGTGCCGCGCAGGGTGTCGAACGAAAGGCCCTCGCCCGTCAGGTCGTTGAAGTCGAGCGCCAGGCGTCGCTTCAGGTGCGCGAGGCTCATGAGCCCGAAGACGCGGCCCGCGCCCGGCTCGACCGCCGTCAGGTTGCCGTTCTTGGCCGACATCTGCAGCGTGCCCGAGAGCCGCCCGATTGCGCTGACTTCGGGCGCGCCCGGCCAGGTGAGCCGCGCGGACACGTGCCCGTCTTCGCCCTCGACCTGTGTCCCGAGCTGCATTGCGCCCATGAACGCCTTGAGATCTCCAGTCGTGACGTCGAAGTCGAGCTCGCACTCCGCACCCGTGTCGCCCATGAGCCAGCTGCCGCGGCCCTCGGCCGTAAAGGCAAAATGCTCCATGGTGAACCGGTTGAGCGAGATGCCGGCCGTGCCGCGCGTGAACTCCGCCTCGACATGGCCGAAGTCGCGCTGTTCGAACACGAAGTCGCGCACGTCGACGCGGATCGCGGGGAGCTTGCGCGGGTCGGGATCCGGCCGGTCGCCGGATCCCGCGGCTTTCTCGCCGAAATGCAGGCGGTCGAGGTCGAGCACCATCGGGACCTCGCCGGGGAACGTGAAAGGCACGACGACACGCCCGGAGACGGCGGCGCCGTTGACGGCGACGTCCCAGGCCCGGTTGCCGGGGCGCAGTCGACCACTCACGTTCGTGAAGGCATAGCCGAGCACCTCGAGCCGGCCGACGCTGAGGTCGGCTCCGCCGAGGTATTCCTGGATGGGCCGGCCGTGCGACGCGTCCCACTTGAGGTCGAGGAGCTTCGTGAGGCTGGCCGCATCGAGGCTGCCGGCGAGCCACAGGCCACGCGATTTCGGCAATCCATCGGGCGCAGCGCCGCCGAACTGCACGATGCCGCGCTCGATCGGCGCTTCGCCCGCGGCACCTCGCCACTGCAGTAGTGCGCGCACGTCGCGCCCGAGCGAGGCCTCGATGCGAGGGCCGCTGTGGCCGTCGAAGCTCGCTGCGATCGCGATCGGGCGCACGGTCTCCAAGCCCTTGCCGAAGGGCTCCGGCAGCGCGGAGCCGAGGCCGCGCAGGTCGCTCGCGATGCGCACCGTGCCTCGAGCCGGGACCTTTGTGTCGGCGTTGCGATCGACCTCGAGCGATCCGCGCCAGTTCGCCGCACCCGTGAGCCCCGCGTTGCTCGGCAGGTGCGCGATCGGCGAGATCGCCGCGCCCTGCGCCGTGCCCGATGCGTCGAGCACCGTCCGGAGGTTGCCGCCGGCGAGACGCGTCGTGGTGATGGAGGCGTCGAAGCGCCCGCCGAGCGCGCGGCCGCTGATCGCGGGCGCCTGCATCTCCCGATTGCGGACCCAGAGGTCGCCCGTGACGCCGGTCGCCTCGAACGGCTGGTCGCGCTGACGCAGCGTAATGCCGCCGAGCTTCGCCATCACCGTGACGACGCGCCGGTCGAAGTCCTTGATGGGCAGGTACAACGCGAGCTCGGCGTCCACCGGACCCGCTCCGGTCAGCCCAGCGAACATCGTGCCGAAGGACGGCGCCAACGGCGTCGACTGCAGCATGCGGATGCCGACGCCGGCGTCGGTGCTCGTCGTGCCGCGCGCCGCAAAGATCGCGTCGCGCAGGTCGCCGCTCTGCACCTCCGCGTTCGTGAACGGGACTCCGGCGATCCGGCCGCGGCTCGCGACCGCGTGCAGCGACGGCCCGTCGAAGCTGAAGTCGGACTCGACCCCTTCGAGCTGTGGCCAGCCTGCCGCATAAAAAAGGTCGATGCCCGTCGCATGGCCGCGCGCGTGGAATTCGCCCTGGCCTTCTCGGTACGGGAAACCCTTGGTGGGCCCGGTGATCGAGACCTGCGCCGTCGTGACGCGTCCCGCACGGAACGCGGCGTCGAGCCAGCGGATGGTCTTCGGGGACAGCCGGCCGGTCTGCAGGTAACGCCAGAGCTGCGTGACGTCGAAGCCGGCCGCGGTCGCCTGCAGGTCCATGAGCGGCGGCTCCCCGGGACGCAGGAGCAGACGCAGCTTCCCGCGAGCCGTGCCGTGCCCGCTGTCCGCGAAGGCATCGTCGAGCCAGATGCGCATGCCGTCGCCGAAGCGCTGCCACTCGGCGCGGCCCTTGCCGCGCACGATCGAGGCTGGCGCGCGCCATTGCTGCGGCCAGTCGATCGTCGCGTCGCGCGTCGCCACCTCGACCACCCCGCCGCTGCCGCGGCCCTCGATCGAGCCGTCGAATCCCGTGACGCCGGCGGCCTGGCCGAACGGCGCGAACCCGATGTTCGAGAAGCGCAGCCGACCGGTGATGTCGGGGAGCTGGCGGTCGCCGACGCTGGCAACCTCGACGTCAAGGCCGAAGAGCTCGCCGCGCGGCGCGAGCGCCGCAATGCGATCGCGCAGGGAGCCGGCCGGGAGCGCGACCGCGAGCGCTGCGAGATTCTCGATGCGCAGGTAGTCGGCCCGAGCGGCGGCCGTCACGATCCGGCCGTCTTTGCGAGTCATGCTCGCCACGATGCTCGTCGGCCGCCAGGGCGCGCCCGGCCGCGACAGCACGACGCCGGTCGCCTCGACCGACACGTTCGTGGCGTCGCGCTGCACACGGATGTCACCGGCGACGCGAGAGAAGGCCTCCGTCGCGCCGGCGAGCCGAAGGTCCGAGAGCGTCGGCATGACGCGCAGGCTCGTCACGTCGGATCCCGTGCCGCGCGCGGCAACTAGGATCGAGCCATGACCTGCGGGCGGGACCCGGAAACTGTCGGGCAGCATCGCGGCCCACTCCGCGAGGTCGAGCTCGCGCGCGTCCACGCGCGCGCGCCAGGTGAGGGACTCCGTGTTTGCGAGGTCGCCGCTCGCCTCGCCCTCGAAGTCGATGTACGTGCCGAGGTGCTCGGGCAGGTCGACGCGGCCGGACAATGCGACGTCGCGGCTGTTGCGCACGACCGCGATGTCGGCTCCCGTCAGCTGGAAGCGTCCCTGCTTCGCGCGCAGGTCGAGCACGTCGAGAATCGCGTCGGTCACCGCATAGGTCCCTCGCGGCAGGCGGTCGAGCGTCAACGGCTCGCGCTCCGCGTCGGGGCGCTCGAGCGCGGACTGGCCGACGAGCCGGATCCGGCCGTCGGGGGTGATGACGAAACTGAGCCGCGGCCGCACGAAGGAAACGCGCGCGACCTCGAGCCGGCCATACCAAATCGAGCGCGGGATGGAGAGGCTGACTCGGCCTGCCTCGGCCGAGACGAGCGGCTCGTCGCCGGACTCGGGCAGCACGCTCGCGCCGCGAAAGACGACTTCCGGCCCGTAGCGGCCGATGCGCGCGTACACGGAATCGAACCGGAGGGTGAGGCCGGTCGCCTCGTGCACACGCGCGACGATGCGCTCCTGGTAACCCGGCAGGAGCTCGATGGCGAGGCGGAATGCCCCGATGCCGAGCGCGAGCAGGAGCGCCGCGAGGCCGATGAGGCCTGCGATCCAGCGCCAAAGCCGCTGCATCCAGGGAGTCCAGGGGATCATTCAGGATGGCCGGGGAAAGTACTCCACGCTTGGACAAGGCCCGGAAAGTCGGCGTTCCGGCCCATCAGGGCGATCTCCAGCGTGCGACGCCCGCGCCGTCCAGCAAGGCCGCCGTCTCGAACAGCGGCAGGCCCATCACGCCTGAAAAGCTGCCCTCCACGCGCTCCACGAAGACGGCCGCGAATCCCTGGATGGCATAGGCGCCCGCCTTGCCGGCCGGCTCGCCGCTCGCCCAGTAGCGGCGGCTTTCTTCCGGCCCGATCTCACGAAAGGTGACGTGGCTGGTGGAGAGCACCTGCTCGAGCCGGCCGTCGTGCCAGAGCGCGAGTGCGGTCAGCACGGCGTGCCGCCGGCCGCCGAGCGCTGTCAGCATCCCGACACACTCCGGCTCGTCGGCAGGCTTCCCGAAGATGCGTCCGTCGAGGACGACGGTCGTGTCCGCGGCGAGCACAGGCCGGTCCGGCGTGCCGCTCCCGGCGCGCACAATCGCGCGCGCCTTGTCCTCGGCAAGGCGCTCGACGTAGCGATCCGGCGGCTCGCCCGGGTGGGGGGTCTCGTCGACGTCCGCCGCGACCGCACGGTGCCGCACGCCGATCTGGGTCAGGAGCAGGCTCCGGCGCGCGGAGGCCGAGGCCAGGACGATGGAGTCGTAATCCATTCCCGCGCGAGGATAGCTCAGGCGCGGTGGTAAGGATGTCCCTGCAGCAGGCTGTGGGCGCGGTAGAGCTGCTCGGCGACCATCACCCGCACGAGCCCGTGGGGCCAGGTGAGCGGCGACAGCGACCAGCGGAAATGCGCCCGATTCGAGAGGCCGGGATCGAGGCCGTCGGGACCGCCGACCAGGAAAGCCAGGTCGCGGCCGCCGGCCATGCGCGCTGCGAGCCACTCGGAGAGCTGCGGCGTCGTCATCGTGCGTCCCCCGACTTCGAGCGCGACCACGAAGTCGCCCTCGCGGATCGCGTCGCGCATGCGCTCCGCCTCGCGCGCGAGCGGAATTTCGACGAGTTCGAACTTGAGGCCGCGCCCGAAGCGGCGCGCGTATTCGGTGACGCCCGCGTCGATCCACGCGGGCAGCCGATTGCCGGCCGCAATCAGCCGGATGCGCATATCGGGAATCCGGTCAGGCCACGCTGGGTTCGCGCTGCGCGGGACGCAGGTCCCAGAGCTTCTCGAGCCCGTAGAACTCGCGGATGCGCGGTAGCATGACGTGCACGATGAGGTCCTGCAGGTCGACGAGCACCCACTCGCCTTCGCGCTGGCCTTCGACGCCATAGGCGCGGTGGCCGGCCTCGCGGCAACGCTCGATCAGCCGGTCCGCGATCGACTTGACGTGCCGGTCGGAATTGCCGGTCGCGACGATCATCGTGTCGGCGATGTCGGTGAGCTTGCGAACGTCGAGCACCTTGACGTTCACGGCCTTCATGTCTGCAAGCGCGGCGACGGCGATCTGGGTCAGGGCGCCAGGTCCGTTCCTGGTCTTCTTCGAGGCGGGAGTTTTGCGTTTCGTCTTCGATCTCGTGGCGATCATTCCTTTGTTTCACCTGGCCGGGCGTAACTGCCCGTGGCAAGGATGATCCTACGCGCCGCCTCGGGCATCAAGTAGCGCGGATCGCGACCCGCGGCGAGCACCTCGCGCACGGCGCTCGAGGAGAGATCGAGCCGGGTGTTCTCGCATATGTAAACGACTCCCGCCGGGCTCGCGGCGAGCCGCGCGGGATCCTCGGAGCGACCCTCGCGCAGGAGCTCCGCGGCGAGACCGCCGGCCGGCGGCCCTGCTCCCGGCCGCTGCGCCACGACGATGTGGGCCAACGCAATGAGGTCGCGGGCGCGGTGCCAGTCGCCGATTCCCTCGAACGCATCCATGCCGAGCAGGAGGACGAGCGGCTGCGCACCGCGCTCGGCGCGAAGCTCCTCGAGCGTCAGGATCGTGTAGGACGGGCCCGGACGGCGCAGCTCTCGGTCGTCGACGAGGAAGCGCGGATCGTCGGCGACGGCGGCGCGGAGCATCGCGAGGCGCGTCCTGGCATCGGCCAGCGGTGCGGCGCGGTGCGGCGGATCGCCCGCCGGAAAGAAGCCGACGGACTCGAGCGCGAGCCTCTCGTGAAGTTCGTGCGCCG
The DNA here is from genome assembly GCA_035495635.1 of Steroidobacteraceae bacterium. Classification (GTDB taxonomy): domain Bacteria; phylum Pseudomonadota; class Gammaproteobacteria; order Steroidobacterales; family Steroidobacteraceae; genus SCUD01. Next base: position 12,550 of record DATJFN010000040.1, read on the forward strand.
CGCGC
>DATJFN010000041.1:0-2084 GCA_035495635.1 Steroidobacteraceae bacterium
CGGGCGGCGCGGCGTAGAAGCCGTAGAGCGCGGCGCCCGCGACGAGCAGCGCAGGCGCGATCGCGACGAGCGTCGAGCGATGCGGCGCGAGGAGCCAAAAGAGCAGGGCGAGCACGGCGGCAAGTGCCGCCCCGACGAGCAGGCCGGCGACGACATGCTCGGACGCAATGGCGAGGATGAGGCCGAGCAGGAGGCCGAGCAGCGCGGCGTAGCCGAGGGCGAAGCGTCGATCGTCGCGTGCTCGGCCGGGCGCGCGCGATCCGACGGCGACGCCGAGCACATGGCCGAGGGCGCCGCCGAGCGCGGCGGTCGCGACGGGCAGCAGCAGATACGCCTTGATGCCGAACCACCAGTCGCAGGTCGGGACCCAGATGCCGCGCACAGCGGCGATGATCCCGGGCGGGAGCGTGACCGCAACGGCGAGGGCCGCGGCCGCGCAGGTAGTGCGCGCCAGCGCACGCCCCGGATACATCGCCCTCTCGAGTCCGTGCGCATCCATCCATTGCAGCTCGCGCGCGAGGGCGGCGCCGAGGTCGAGCCCGGCGAGCGCGGCAACGATCGACACGGCGATCGCGAGCTCGTAGCCGAGCACGTTGAACAGCGGCACGAACCCCAAGCCGAACCCGAGCACGACGACCGCGACACTGAGCCAGACCCACAAGCGCGGGCGTCTGGCCATGCGCCGGATCGCGCTGCGCCCGGACCCGACCTTCATCACCCAATCCTGGTAGAGTGAAGCGTGGCCGACGACAAGTCAGAGCGACGCGCAAGTAAGCGGCGCCCGATCGAGCTCAAGGTCGAATACAAGCGGCTCAACACGTTCTTCGCCGACTACACCAAGAACATCTCGCGCGGCGGCACGTTCATCAAGACAAGCAAACCGCTTCCGGTAGGCACGGAATTCCTCTTCAAGCTCTATGTCCCAGGCCGCAACGAGCCGCTCACGATCCACGGTGAGGTCCAGCGCATCGTCTCGAACACCGACGTCGACGGTGACGGCGATCCGGACGAGGGCATGGCGATCCGCTTCGTCTACCGCGAAGGTGACCCGCAAGCAGAAATCGCACGCGTCGTCGAAGGCATGATGACGGACTCGCTCGGCCCGCGCCTCTACGCCAAGCTGATGGAGCATGCGCAGAAGCGCTCGAGCTCGAGTGGAGGTAGCAGCGGCGGCGGAGGCAGCGCGAGCTGAACGAAGACAATGTCGCGTTTCTTCCGGTATCTCGCGCCGAACCTGATCACGCTGTCGTCGATGATCTTTGGCCTCGTCTCGCTCTGGTCGGCGCACCGGGGCGGCACGCACACGCCTCTCGCGGCGTGGATGATCATCTACGCGGTCCTCACCGATCGTCTCGACGGCCTCACGGCCCGCGCACTCAAGGCGACCTCCGAGCTCGGCATGCAGCTCGACTCGTTCGCCGACTTCATGAACTTCGGCATCGCGCCCGCCTACCTCGCGCTGACCTACCTCAGCAGCCGCCCGGACCTGCCTTACCACGACGGCACGGGCCACTTCCTGCTCTTCGCCGCATGCGGCGCATACATGCTCTGCGCGGTGTTCCGCCTCGCGCGCTACAACGTGCTCACCGACGACCAGGTGCCGACCAAGATCTTCTTCGGCTTCCCCACCACGCTCACGGGCGGCCTGATCGCGATCTGGTTCCTCTTCCTGCTCAAGTACGACCCGACCGGCCCCGAGTTCGGCGGCTCGAAGATCCTGGGTGACTCGTTCCACACGCCGGTCGCGGTCTGGAAGTACTTCCCGATCGCGATGGTGGTCGGCGGCTACCTCATGGCCTCGCGCCTTCCCATGCCCAAAGTCGGCATGACGAAGAACAAGGCGGTGAGCATCTTCCTCATCACCCTCGTCGTCGCCGGCTACATCGGCGGCTTCGCGATGCGCTTCCCGGAGCTGCTGTTCTGGATGCCGACCGTCTGGTGCGTCATCTTCCTGATCTGGGGCCAGGCCTCCGCCAACGCGCGCGCGATGTACCCGCCGCCGCTGTTCCCGAAGAAGGATCCGGACCGCAAGCTCGAGCGCCCGCAGGAGGACCTCGAGGACATCGTGCTCGACGAGTCGCGCC
>DATJFN010000042.1:0-25084 GCA_035495635.1 Steroidobacteraceae bacterium
GTGTTCACGTCGCCCTCTCCTCGCCCATCCGCGCGCGCATCAGGTGCCGCGCGCGATGGAGCTGTGCCTTGCAGGTGCCGACCGCGACGCCGAGCATCTCGGCGGCCTCCTCGTGGCTGTAACCATAAATGCCATGCAGCACGACGATGTCGCGCGCGCCGGGCGGCAGGCCTGCGATCGCGCGCTCGACGTCGATCGGTGTCGCCTCGTCCATCGGCGCATCCGCCTCGAATTCCATCTGCTCGCCGAGCTCGTCCGTCATGCTGACCTCGTTTCTCCCCTGCGGGCTCCGCCGTTTCGCGAGCACCGCGTTGACGGCGATCCGATGCAGCCAGGTGGAGAAGCTGCTGCGGCCCTCGTAGCCGGGAAGGCTCCGCCAGGCGCTCACGAAGGTGTCCTGCGTCAGGTCCTCCGCGGATTCCGGCTGTCCCGTCATGCGCAGGCACAACCCGTACACGCGCCCGACGTGCTGGCGATAGAGGTCCTCGAAGGCACCCACGTCGCCCCGGCAAGCCCGCATCACGAGTTCCGCGCTCGAGTCCACCCGACTGGCCGGCATCGTCACCTTTTTCTTCCGATCCGCAGTCCGTTCATACACTTGGACGCACCGGCCGCCCGGAAGGTTGGAAGCCTTACAATCCGGCCGATATGGCGCAGTTTGCGGCGATTACGGGCTGGGGCAAGTGCATGCCCCCGGCGGTCCTCTCGAACGCGGACCTCGCCACCTTCCTCGACACCGACGACGCCTGGATCCAGTCCCGGACCGGCATCCACGAGCGGCGCATCTCGCATGTCCCGCTCGGCAAGATGGCCGAGGTCGCCTCGCGGCGTGCCCTGGCCGGGGCGGGGCTCGACCCGAAGCAACTCGATCTCATCGTCTTCGGCACCTGCAGCATGGACGAGCAGGTGCCGAACATGGCGTCCGGCCTCCAGGTCGCGCTGGGCGCTCCCGGCGCCGGCGCCATGGACGTCAACACGGCGTGCACGAGCTTCCTCTACGGGCTCACGACCGCGAGCGCGATGATCAAATCGGGCGTCGTGAAGAACGCCCTCGTGATCGGCGGCGAGCTGATCTCGCCGATGATGGACTGGAACAACCGGAACGTGTCCGTGCTGTTCGGCGACGGCTGCGCGGCCGTCGTGCTCCAGGCGAGCGAGCGCGAGGAAGGGGTGCTCGCTGACCGGCTCGGCTGCTACGGCGATGCGCGCGGCACGCTGCAGGTGCACGGCATGGGCCTCGCCTACGCGAACCGCGGCTGGGCACTCGGCGACACGCAGTGGGTCTTCGAGGGCCAGGAGATCTTCAAGCGCGCGGTTGTCGGCATGAGCCAGGCCTGCGAGGCGGTGCTCAAGGCGCGCGGGCTGAAGGCGGAGGACATCCACCTGGTCGTCCCGCACCAGGCGAACCTCCGCATCATCGAGGCCGTCGTGAAGCGCGCCGGCATCCCGATGGACAAGTGCTTCGTCAACATCCAGCGCTACGGGAATATGTCCTCGGCCACGGTGCCGGTCGCGCTCGTCGAGGCGCTCGAGGAAGGCCGGGTCACGCCGGGCTGCAACCTGCTCCTGACCGGCTTCGGCGCGGGACTCACCTGGTCCGCGCACGTCGTTCGCTGGGGCGAGCGCACGACTCCACTCGGCGCGAGCGACGCCGAGCTGCCGCCCTGCCCCAAAAGCGCGCTCGAGATGGTCCGCGGCTACATGGCCGTCAAGCAAGGCTCGCGCCTCACAGATAAAGGAGATAAAGGGGACGCGCCCCTTTATCGCTGACTGTCCCCAAATGACAAGCCCGTCGATAAAGGGGCGCGTCCCCTTTATCTCACCGGCTGACGAGGTCGCGGTACAGGTCGAGGAAGCGGTGCGCAGCGCCCGCGACGTTTTCCTTCCAGTGTCGCGCCGCGTCCTCGTCGGCGCCGTCGCTCACGTATTTCGCGCAGGCGAACTCCGCACCCTCGAGCTTGCAGGCCTTCGCGAGCGCGTAGGCTTCCATGTCGACGACGTCGCAGGCGGGGCCATGGTCGGCCGTCGCGAACGAGTCCCCGGAGCCGCACACGGCCTCCGGCAGCTCCGTGAAGACGGGTGGAAACTCGAGGGTCGGGGGCAGCTCGTCGAACGGCGTCTCGCCGTGCGCGAATCCGAGCGCGCTGACGTTCATGTCGCGGTCCACGAAGCGGCGGCAGGCGACGAGCGTCCGGGCGGGGATGCGCGCGCTGCCCGCGGTCCCGAAGTTCAGGACGAGCGGCGGGACCGCGCTCTCGTGCCGCAGGTGCACGAGGTAGCGCGTCAGCACGATCGCCGCGTTGACCTTGCCGACGCCCGTGAAGAGGACCTCGACGCCCGCGCTCTCGAAAACGCCGGCGGCCTCGGCCGGCAGCGCCATGGCGACGAGGATCGCCGGCGCCTCACTCGCCATAGCGGATGACGGCGCGCGGTGCCGCGCCGCGGCAGCGGAAGTCCTTCGCGATGCCGAGGTCGATCAGGACGCCGGCGTGGGCCACCTCGAATCCCGCCTCGGTCGCGAGCTCGGCGGCGCCGGCGAGCGTGCCGCCGGTTGCGAGCACGTCGTCTATGAGGATGAGCCTGCCTTTGCCGCGCTGCATCTCGAGCACGCCCGACCCGTACTCGAGCGAGTAGTTCCGCTCGACGACGGGCGGCGGGAGCTTGCCCTTCTTACGGATCGGCACGAAGCCCTTGCCGCAGCGTTCGGCGAGCGCCGCGGCGAGGATGAAGCCGCGCGACTCAACGCCCGCGACCGCGTCGGCCGCCGCCCACTCGAGGGGACGGAACAGGCCGTCGAGCGCTTCGATCGTCTCGCTGAAGTGTGAGCGCAGGAGCGGCGTGATGTCGCGGAACAGGATCCCGGGCTTCGGGAAGTCCGGCACGTCGACGACAAATCGGGCCAGCGGATGCATCAGGCGCCTCGCGTGGCTTCCGAAGTGTGGACGTGGATGAAGTCCGCCATTTCCGCGATGGCGCGGTCGCCTTCGGGGATCCCGCGGATCGCCGGGAAGACATGCGGCATGTCGTGCCAGACGGCCACCCGCGCATCGGGCGTTCTCGCTGCGTAGCGCAGCGTGTCGTCGAGGAGGATCTCGGGGCTGCCGACGTGCAGCATCGCCGGCGGCAATCCTTCCATCCGGCCGTAGAGCGGCGAGATGCGCGGGTCGGCGAGGTCGAGGCCGGGCGCGTACCACTCCTGGACGCGGCGGGCAGTTCCCGCGCGAAGCATCGGGTCGATGCCGTCGTTGCGCTCGAATGACGGCCCGCTGAACGTCAGGTCGAGCATCGGCGACATCAACACGATCGCGGCCGGCAGCGGAAGGTCTTCGTCGCGCGCGCGCATCGCGGTGCCGACCGCGAGGTTGCCGCCCGCCGAGTCGCCCGCAAACACGACGCGCGCGGGATCGAATCCCTTCGACAGCATCCAGTTCCAGGCCGCGAAGCAGTCCTCCGTCGCCGCCGGGAAGGGATGCTCGGGCGCAAGCCGGTAGTCGATCATGAGCCCGCGGGCGCCGGCGGCGCGAGCGAGCGCGGCCAGCAACGGGTCGTGGATCGCGCGGCATTCGGCGATGAACCCGCCGCCGTGAAAGTAGAGGATCACACCGCCCTGCGGCGACCCGCTGGGATCGATCCACCAGGCGCGCGCCTCGCCGATCGCGAACGGCTCTGACGCCGCGTAAGCTTCCTGCCGCGCGAACATGGGCGCGGCGCGATGGGTCATCGCACGGACCACTTTCGCGGAATCGGCGCGCGCGAGGGCGGCGCGCGCCGCGAGCAGCATGCGCCGCACCCCCCAGCGTTGTAGCTTCGCGCGCATCACGGCATCCTACCCGCAATGGGACGCATCTTCGAAGTCCGCAAGCACGCGATGTTCGCCCGGTGGAACCGGATGGCGAAGCAATTCGCGCGCATCGGCAAGGACATCACGATCGCCGTCAAGGCGGGCGGCTCAGACCCGAACAGCAACCCCGCCCTGCGGCGCGTGGTCCAGAACGCTCGCGCGATCAACATGCCGAAGGACAAGGTCGAGGCCGCGATCAAGCGCGCCTCGGGCCAGGGCGCCGCGAACTACGAGCAGGTGATGTACGAGGGTTACGCGCCGCACGGCGTCGCGGTCCTCGTCGAGACGGCGACCGACAACCCGACGCGCACGGTCGCGAGCGTCCGCAACATCCTCTCGAAGCACGGCGGCAACCTCGCGAGCAACGGCAGCGTCAGTTTCCTGTTCCGCCGCATGGGCGTCTTCCGCCTGAACCCCGAGGGCATCGACCAGGACGAGCTCGAGCTCGACCTCATCGACCACGGGCTCGACGAGATGGGCGAGAGCAGCGGCGAGCACGGCGAGCCGCAGCTCGTCGTGCGCTGCGCCTTCGAGGATTTCGGCCAGCTTCAGAAGCGGCTGGAAGAGCGCAAAATCGTTCCGGTCTCCGCCGAGCAGGAGTACGTCTGCACGACGCCGATGGAGCTACCGGAAGCGCAGGCCAACGAGGCGCTCGAGGTGATCGACAAGCTCGAGCAGGACGACGACGTCCAGAAGGTCTACCACACGCTGGCCTGACGGCTAGAGCAGGACTGGCCGGTCCGGCTGCTCGTTCGCATCCCCGCCCTGCCCGGGGAAGTGCCGCTCCAGCAGCGCGCCGACGCCCGCGATCCCGGCCTCCGAACCTTCGGCGAAGCGCCCGGCCTTGTAGTGGCCCTCCATCGTGCGGCAAATCGCATCCCAGTCCGCCTGCGCGACGCGCGCCGCGATCGCGCGGTCCGCGACGATCTCGACGACACGGTCCGCCATCAGGACGTAGATCAGGACGCCGTTGTTTCCGGTCGTGTCCCAGACGCCGAGCTGGCCGAATACGTTCACCGCGCGCGCGCGCGGCGTGACGCCGTCCCAGAGCTCGGGCAGGTCGAACGCCGACTCGATCGCGAAGCGGATTTCGCCGGCATGACGGCGCTCGAGCTCGGCGATGGCTGCCTCGATTCGCCGCAGCACCGCGGGCGTGAAGCGCCGGCGCGTGCCCCAGCGCGTCGAAATAAAGTGCCGCAACGTGCGAGCGACTTGCATCGCTTACCAGCGCCCCGAGGCGCCGCCGCCTCCGAAACTGCCGCCGCCGCCGCTGAAGCCGCCTCCGCCACCGCCCGAGCTGAAACCGCCGCCGCCCCAGCCGCCGCTCGTCCAGCCGCCCGGGCCGCCACGGTTCGACCAGCGGCCGCCGCGGCCGAAGCCGAACAGCAGCGAGATCAGCGTGGCGACGAAGCCGACGAACACCGAGAGGCCAAGCGCCCGCGAGAGGAGAAAGGCCACGCCGCCGCTCACGCCGCCGGTCGCGAGAGAGCCGAAAGCCCGCCCGAGGATTGCGCGGAGGATGCCCGACACGAAGATGACGATGAAGAAGATGAAGGGAAAGAAACTGCCGATGTCGCGGGGCTTTTCCTTCCAGTGCTCGTCAGGCGGCGGCAGCTCCTCGCCGTCGACGACGGCGATCATGCGGTCGACGCCCGCTTCGATGCCGCCCGCGAAGTCGCCCTCGCGGAAGCGCGGGACGATCGTCTCGTTGATGATCCGGCTCGACGTGTAGTCGGTCAGCGCGCCCTCGAGGCCGCGCCCAACTTCGATGCGAAGCGCCCGGTCCTCGCTCGCAACGAGGAGCAGCGCTCCATCGTCAGGCTTTTCGCGGCCGAGCTTCCAGGCATCGACGACGCGGATCGAGTACTGCTCGATCTCCTCCGGCTTCGTCGTTTTTACGATCAGGACAGCGAGCTGCGCGCCCTTCCGCGCCTCGAAGGCGGCGAGTTTGGACTCGAGCCCTGCGCGCTGACTCTCGTTCAGGATGCCGGCGAGGTCCGTGACGCGCGCGCGCAGCGCCGGAACGGGCTGCAAGTCCTCGGCGGTCACCGCGAGCGAGGCGACGGCGAGGAGCGACGCCGCCGCCAGCGCGGCGATGCGCGGCCGGAGTGCGCGAATCATCCGCGGTACCCGGTCAGTTCGACGGCGGGCTCGCCGGCTGTTCCGCCGGCTTCGCGGGCACGCTGAAGTCGACGACGGGCGGCTTCGCGATCGCGGATTCGTTCTCGACGGTGAAATTCGGCTTCACGTCGTAGCCGAACATCTTTGCGGTGAGGTTGACCGGGAAGCGCCGGATCGTGGCGTTGAAAGTCTTCACCTCGTCGATGTAGCGGTTGCGCGCAACCGTGATCCGGTTCTCCGTGCCCTCGAGCTGCGACTGGAGCGCCAGGAAGTTCTGGTTCGACTTCAGGTCGGGATAATTCTCGGCCACTGCGATGAGGCGGCTGAGCGCCTGCGTCAGCTCGCCCTGCGCCGCCTGGAATTTCTGGAGCGCCGCCGGGTCGTTCAGCGTTTCCGGCGTCACCTGGATCGAGGTCGCCCGCGCGCGCGCCTCGGTGACGCCGATGAGGACCGAGCTTTCCTGCGCCGCGTAGCCCTTGACCGTGTTCACGAGGTTCGGGATCAGGTCGGCGCGCCGCTGGTACTGGTTGACCACTTCGGACCACGCGGCCTTCACCGCCTCGTCCTGCGACTGGATGGTGTTGTAGCCGCAGCCCGTGAGGCCAAGGCAGGCGGTTGCAAGCAATCCAAGGAAAAGTGCGCGCATGACGGGACTCCTGACCGACTGGGTCATCCTATTTTGTCGCACGCTGCAGCCGGATGTGGGTTCCTGTATAGTCCGCGCGCCTTCCCTCCCCGGATTCCTCCAAATCATCATGAAATTCAATGATCTCGGGCTCAAGCCCGGGCTGCTCGCGACGCTTGCAGAGCGCGGTTACGACACGCCGACGCCCATCCAGTCGGGCGCGATTCCCGTCGTCCTGTCGGGACGCGATCTCCTCGCCGGTGCCCAGACCGGCACGGGCAAGACCGCGGCCTTCGTGCTGCCCCTGCTGCAGCTGCTGGAAAGCGCAAGCGGTCGCGCGCCGCGTATCCTGGTCCTCGCGCCGACGCGCGAGCTCGCCGCGCAGATCCAGGACAGCATCACGCGCTACAGCTCGCGCCAGAACCTGCGCTCGCGCGTGATCTTCGGCGGCGTGGGCGAAAAGCCGCAGATCGACGGGCTGCGCGCGGGCTGCGACATCCTGGTCGCAACGCCCGGCCGCCTGCTCGACCTCGCGAATCGCGGCTTCGTCGACCTCACGAAAGTCCTGCACCTCGTGCTCGACGAGGCGGACCGCATGCTCGACATGGGGTTCATCCACGACATCCGACGCATCATCAAGCTGCTGCCGACGCGTCGACAGAACCTGATGTTCTCCGCCACCTACACGCCCGACATCCGGCGGCTCGCCGCGCAGATCCTCGTCAATCCCGCAATGGTCGAAGTGACGCCGCCCAACAGCACGGCGGAGCGCGTCGTGCAGCGCGCGTTCCGCGTCGCGAAGGACGACAAGCGGCACCTGCTCGTGCACCTCTTTGAGAACGGCGTCGACGGCGAAGGCCGCTGGCGCCAGGCGCTGGTGTTCACCCGCACGAAGCACGGCGCGAACCGCCTCGCCGACCAGCTCGACCGCGCGGGCATACGGTCCGCCGCGATCCACGGTAACAAGAGCCAGGCGGCCCGCACGCGCGCGCTCGCCGACTTCAAGGCGGGTGCGCTCACGGCGCTGGTCGCGACCGAGGTCGCGTCCCGCGGCCTCGACATCCGCGAGCTTCCGCAGGTCGTGAATTACGACATGCCGCACGTCCCGGAAGATTACGTCCATCGCATCGGCCGTACCGCGCGCGCCGGCAGCGACGGCCATGCCGTATCGCTCGTTTCCGAAGACGAGGCGCCGCTGCTGCGGGACATCGAGAAGACGATGCGCCAGTCCGTGCCGTTCTCGCCGACACCGGCGTTTGCACGCGCCGCGCATGCGCCTGCCGCCCGGGTTGCGCCGGTGCCCGCCCGGCCGACCCGGCAGTCCCGGCCAGCCGCGCGACCGGGAACGCGGACTTTCCGGCCTCGCCGCTCCCGCTAGACGATCCGTTCGACCAGGGTCGGCACGTACGGCCGGCCGCCGCCGATCGAAAAGGCGCGAGTAAGCGCTGCAGCGGCCGCTTCCGCCCGCGCGTCGTCTGCGGCGTGCACGCGCGCCAGCGGCTCGCCTGCGCTGACGCGCGCGCCGCGCGGCTTCAGCCGGTCGAAGCCGACAGCCGGGTCCACCGACTGGTCGGGCGCCGTCCGGCCGCCGCCCAGCTGCACGACGGCGAAGCCGACCGCGCGCGTATCGATGGCGACGATCGTTCCGGCCTTCGGCGCCGGCACGTCACGGACCACCGGTGCGCGCGCGAGCAGCTCCGGCGCTTTCTCGAGCAGTTTCCTCGGGCCGCCGAGGCTCACGACCATCCGCTCGAATCGCTCGGCGGCGGCGCCGCTCGCGAGCGACTCCACGAGCGCCTTGCGCGCGCCGGCGGCGTCGCGCGCGAGCCCGCCCTGCACCATCGCCTGCGCGCCGAGCGCGAGCGTGACTTCGAGCAGGCGCGGATCGGACGGCTCGCCCCGCAGCATTGCGATGGCCTCGAGCACTTCGAGCGCATTGCCCGCCGAGCGCGCGAGGGGCTCCGACATGTCGGTGTGCAGCGCGGTGAGGTGGAGGCCCGCTTCCTCCGCCGTGGACATCATCGCGCGCGCGAGCTCGACGCCGCGCTCCGGCTCGGGCAGCACGGCGCCGTTGCCGTGCTTGATGTCGAGCACCAGCGACTCGAGCCCCGCGGCGAGCTTCTTCGACAGGATCGAGGCGACGATGAGCGGCAGGCAGTCGACGGTCGCCGTGACGTCGCGGATCGCGTAAAGCCGGCGGTCGGCCGGCGCGATGCGCTCGCCGGCGCCGACGATCGCGACGCCCGCTTCGCGCACCGCGGCGCGCACGCGCTCGGGCGTCGGGCGCGACTGGTATCCCGGGATGGACTCGAGCTTGTCGAGCGTGCCGCCCGTGTGCGCGAGTCCGCGGCCGACGATCATCGGCACCCAGGCGCCGCAGGCCGCGAGCATCGGGCCGAGCGCGAGAGACACGAGGTCGCCGACTCCGCCGGTCGAATGCTTGTCGAGCACGGGTCCGGGCGGCGACTCGCGCCGCCAGTTGAACACCTCGCCGGTGTCGCGCATCGCCATCGTGAACGCGGCGCACTCGTGCGGCGCCATGCCGCGCAGCTGCACGGCCATCGCGAAGGCGCCGGCCTGCGCATCCGAGAGGCTGCCGTCGGCGAGCGCATGGGCGAGGCGTACGAGCTCGCCGGCCTCGAGCGCCTCGCCGTCGCGCTTCGCCCGGATCGTCTCCTGGGGGAGCCAGGTCACGCGGGCAATCAGCGGCTGCTCGGAAGCTCAAAGGCGTAAGGCAGGAGCTCGTCGATGCTCACGGTGCGGACCGTGCCTCCCTGCGCGGGAAAGTGTACGGCGACGTCTCCGCCAACCGCGAACTCGTGGATGCGCTGGCGGCACGCGCCGCAGGGCGCTGCCGCAATGACACTCCCCGCCCGGTCCACGGCCCACACCGCTGTCTCCGCGATGCGGAAGCGCTCTCCTTCGGCGCGCACACCCGCGGCGATGGCGCTCGCCTCCGCGCAGTTTCCGACGGGATAGGCCGCGTTCTCGACGTTCGAGCCGCTGTAGAGCGCGCCCGCCGCCGAGCGGATCGCGGCGCCAACGTGGATGCCGGAGTACGGCGCGTGCGCCGTCGCGCAGGTTTCGCGCGCGAGTGCGACGAGGACGTCGCGTTCCGCGCTCATCGCACGAGCCTTCCTGCGATCCAGCTGCCAGCGATCATCGCGGGAACGAATATCCACGCGTCGCGAACCCCCGCCACGACGCCGACCAGGACCGGCCCAGGGCAGAAGCCCGCGAGCCCCCAGCCGACACCGAAGATCGCGGCGCCGGCGACGAGGCGCGCGTCGATCACGTCCGTCTTCGGGACGCGGAACTCTCCGCCGAGCGCGGGCATGGGACGCCTGAAGATGAAGCGATAGGCGATTGCGGCGACGGCGACCGCCGCCGCCATCACGAAGACGAGGCGCGGGTTCCAGTCGCCGGTCACGTCGAGGAAGCCGAGCACGACGTGGCGATCCACCAGCGCGGAGAGGGCGAGCCCGACGCCGAAGATCGCGCCCGCGGCGAGCGATGCCAGGTTCGCGCGCGTCATGGCGAGACGTTCACGTGATTCATGACGAAGGCCGCGGCGAACGCCGCGGCCATGAAAGTCATGACCGCGACGAGCGAGCGCTTCGACAGCCGCGCGAGCCCGCAGACGCCGTGCCCGCTCGTGCAGCCATTGCCGAGGCGCGTTCCGAAGCCGACGAGGAGCCCGGCCACGATGAGTAGCGGGGTCGACCCGGTCTGTGCGCGCGGCGGCGCCGGCAGGAACTGCAGCGCGACGGCGCCCGCGATCATCATTCCCGCGAGGAATGCGAAGCGCCAGGCACGGTCGCCTCGCGCACCTTCGAGCGCGCCGCTCGCGATACCGCTGATGCCGGCAATGCGGCCGACCGACCACATGAGGAAAGCGGCGCCTAGACCGATCAAGGCGCCTCCGGCTGCGCTCGCCACCCAGTCGTTCATGAGAATGGAGCGGGTGATGGGAATCGAACCCACGTTAGCAGCTTGGGAAGCTGCAGTTCTACCATTGAACTACACCCGCTCGGCGGCCCTTGGGACGCGCAGAGCGCGGAATATACTCCGACATGCGCACCGCCAGCCATGCCGCGGACGTCGCGATCGCGGGCGCGGGCCTCGCCGGCGTCGCCGCCGCCATCGAAGCGCTCGACCGCGGGCGGCGCGTCGTCCTCATCGACCGGGACGTCGAGGACACGCTCGGCGGACAGGCGAAGGATTCCTTCGGCGGACTGTGGTTCGCCGGATCGCCGCTCCAGAGGCGGCGCGGAATTCCCGACAGCACGGAGCTCGGCTTCTCCGACTGGCTGGCATTCGGGGAGCTGCAGGCGTCCGACGCCTGGCCGCGCGCCTGGGCGCAGGCCTATGTCGAGCGCTGCGTTCCCGAGGTGCACGACTGGCTCGTCGCTCTCGGCATCCGGTTCATGCCGATGCCGATGTGGGTCGAGCGCGGGCTCTACGCGCCCGGCAATTCCGTGCCGCGCTTTCATCTCGTCTGGGGCACGGGTCGCGCGCTCGCGGAGCGCGTCGTCGGCCGCCTGCACGGCCACCCGCGCCGCGGCCTGCTGACGCTGCGCTTCGGACATCGCGTGGACGCGCTTGTCACGCGCTCCGGCCGCGTGACCGGGCTGCGCGGCGTCACCGAGCCGGGCGGCGAGCCCTTCGAGATCGAGTCCGAGTCCGTCATCGTCGCGGCGGGCGGGATCAACGGCGACATCGAGCGCGTGCGGCGGCACTGGCACGCGGACTGGAACGTGCCGCCGCGCGTGATCCTGAACGGATCGCACCGCTTCGCCGACGGCCGCCTGCACGACGCCGCTGCTGCGGCGGGCGCGAGCGTGACCCACCTCGATTGGCAGTGGAATTACGCCGCCGGCATCCGGCACTGGCGACCGCGCAAACCGGATCACGGCCTGTCGCTGATCCCGCCGAAGTCCGCGCTCTGGCTGAACGCGCGAGGCGAGCGGATTGGCCCGATGCCGCTCGTCTCGGGCTTCGACACACACGAGCTCGTGGCGCGAATCTGCCGCGAGCCGGGCGGCTACAGCTGGCAGCTCCTCAACCGGAAGATCGCGCTCAAGGAGCTCGCGGTGTCGGGCGCCGAGTTCAATCCGGCGATCCGCGACGGCAAGCGCGTGCGGTTCGCGCGCGAGCTCCTCTTCGGGAACCGTTGGCTGTACGACGAGCTGACCCGCAACAGCGAAGACATCGTGCTGGCCGCAACGTTGCCCGAGCTCGTCGAGCGCATGAACGCGCTGAACGGAGACGGCGTCGTGCAGCTCGCCGCGGTCGAGGACGCGGTTACGCGCTACGACGCCGCGATCCGTCGCGGGCCGCGCTTCCACGATGACGAACAGCTGCGGCGGATTGACTGGCTCCGCCGCTGGCCGGGCGACCGTGTCCGCACCTGCGCATTCCAGCCCATCCTCGACCGGCGCGCGGGTCCCCTGATGGCGATCCGCGAGTTCGTGATCAGCCGCAAGAGCATGGGCGGGATCCAGACCGACCTCGAGTGCCGCGCACTCGGCGAGAATGGCCGCGTGATCGAGGGGCTCTTTGCCGTGGGCGAGGCTGCCGGATTCGGCGGAGGCGGCATGAACGGCAAGCGCGGCCTCGAAGGCACGTTTCTCGGCGGCTGCATCTACTCGGGCCGCATCGCGGGCCGGAACGCCTAGGACGGACGATGCACTACACCGATGCAATCAACGTCGAGGACCTCCGCACGATCGCGCAACGCAAGTTACCGCGCTTCGTCTTCGCCTACGTCGACGGCGGCGCCGAAGACGAGCGCACGCTCGCCGGCAATCGCGAGGCATTCGCGCGGCTGCGCTTCCGGCCTCGCACGCTCGTCGACGTTTCGAAGCGCGCGCTGTCGGCGCAAATGCTCGGCACTTCGTCGGCGCTTCCCGTCGTCGTCGGGCCGACCGGCCTCAACGGGCTCTGCTGGCGCGACGGCGACCTCGCGCTCGCACGGGCGGCGTCGAAGGCGGACGTTCCCTTCGCGATGTCGACGGTCTCGATGAGCCTCGTGGAGGACATCGCCCGCCAGGCGCCCGGGCGGCTCTGGCTGCAAGCCTACGTCTTCGCGGAGCGGCACATCACCGAGGCGATCCTCGCGCGCGCCCGCGACGCGGACTTCGAGTGCGCGATCCTGACGAGCGACTTCCCGGTCACCGGCAAGCGCGAGCGCGACCTGCGCACGGGCCTCCTGCCCTCGCAACGGTTCACGCTCGCGACGCGACTCGACCTGCTGATGCACCCGCGCTGGCTCGCGACAGTTGCAACGCGGCGCCCGCGCTTCGTGAACATCGAGCGCGAGTTGCCGCGCGGCCGCGACGTCAACGCCTTCGTCGGCCACTCGATGTTCGACCCGTCGTTCTGCTGGGACGACGTGAAGCGGTTCCGGGACCGATGGCCGCGCAAGCTACTTCTGAAGGGCGTGCTGCGCGCGGACGACGCCGAGCGCGCGCTCGCCGCGGGCGTCGACGGCCTCGTGCTCTCGAACCACGGAGGCCGGCAGCTCGACGGCGCGATCAGCGCAATCGACGCGCTGCCCGAGGTCGCCCGCGCGGTCGGCGGCCGCGCCTCGATCCTCGTCGATGGCGGCGTACGCCGGGGCTCGGACATCGCGAAAGCCATCGCGCTCGGCGCGGAAGGCGTGCTGCTCGGTCGTGCTCCGGTCTATGGCCTCGCGGCCGGCGGCGAGGCGGGCGTCGCGCGCGCGCTCGCGATCCTCGCCGACGAGCTCGACCGGACGTTGGCGCTGACGGGCTGCACCGGCATCGCCGGACTTACGCAGGACCTGGTCGCGTAGGTGTGAACGCGCCGCGCCAGCCGGTCCGGAGCTACGTGCTGCGCGGCGGACGCATCACGCGCGCGCAGCGCCGCGCGCTCGATGAGCTTCTACCGCGGCTCGGCATTCCCTACGCACCCGGCCTGCTCGACCTCGACCGCGCGTTCGGCCGCCATGCGCCGCGCCTGCTCGAGATCGGTTTCGGCAACGGCGACACGCTCGTCGCGCTCGCCGCCGCGTCGCCCGACCGCGATTTCATCGGCGTCGAGGTGCACCCGCCCGGTGTGGGCCATTGCCTGCTCGCAGCGGACGCCGCCGGCCTCGCGAATGTGCGCGTCATCGTGCACGACGCCGTCGAGGTGATGGCGGACATGATCCCGCCTGCCTCGCTCGACGAGCTACTGCTCTACTTCCCGGATCCCTGGCCCAAGAAGCGCCACCACAAGCGGCGCATCGTCCAGCCGGCTTTCGCGGTGCTCGCCGCGAGCCGCCTGAAGCCGGGCGGGCTCTTCAAGCTCGCCACGGACTGGGAGCCCTACGCCGCCTGGATGCTCGAGGTCCTGAACGCTTCGTCCGATTTCGAAAACGCCGCTGCCGACGGGGGCTGCGTCGACCGGCCGGAGCGCGCCGCGACGCGTTTCGAGCGCCGCGGGCGGCGGCTCGGCCATTCCGTTTTCGACCTCGAATACCGGCGCGTCGACTGAGACGAAATCAGGATGCCGATCCGGGGCTTGCGGCGGCCGCCGCGTGGCGCGCCTCGGCGGTCGCGACCATGTCCTGGTAGCGCGGATCGTCGCGCAGCGTATCGAGGTCCGCGTCGACCTTGATGTGGCTCAGGAAACCCGGAGTGACATTCGCCATGACGGGCGCGAGCATGTCGAGCGCGGCGTCATTTTCGCCGAGGTTGCTCGCGAGCGCGCAGGCGAAATTGAAGCGCATCTCCATCCGGTTCGGCTCGATCAGGAGTGCGCGGTTCATCCACGCCTTGGCGCGCTCGGGCTCTCCGAGCACCGCGAGCGCGACGGCGCCGTAGCTGACCGCCACCCAGTTGTCCTGGTCATGCGCCAGGACCTTCTCGGCCAGCGCGACGGCGATCTTCGAGACGCGCTCGGCGCCCGCGTGGTCGCCGATGGCCGTGTAGCAGGTCACCAGGGTGGATGTCGTGTGAAAGTCCGCCTCGTTGTGCGCCAGCGCCTTTTCGTAATAGCGGATGGAATCCGCGAACCGCCGCGTCCTCATATTCCAGAGGCCCGCGGTCCGGTTGGCTTCGAAGGAATCCGGATCCAGACGAAGGGCGACGTCGATCTCCGCGAATGCCTCGTCCTGGCGGCCTTGCCGCCACAGGATCTTGGACTTGATGGCATGCGTCTCGGCCGAGCGCGGATCCAGCTCGAGCGCTCGCTCGATCGCCATGAGGCCGCCGTCGCCCGGGCGTCGATGCGTGAGGTGCAGGACCATCTGGCCGAGGGCCAGGAGCGCCCAGGCCTGCGCATAGCCCGGGTCGATCTCGGTCGCGCGCGTGCTGAGGCGGACGATCTTTTCTATCGCCTGAACGTCTTCCTCGTTCCGCGCATTGTTGACGTACTGCTGCCAGGCCATGAGGTAGAGGTTGTAAGCCTCGACATTCCCGGTCCCGCGCTGCTCGATGGCCTCCTTCTCCGCAGGCAGGAGCTTGACCCGGAGCGCCTTGACGATGGCCTGGGAGATCTCGTCCTGCAGCGCGAAGATGTCGTTCAGGTCCCGGTCGTAGCGCTCGGCCCAGACGTGATCGTTGCTCGATGCGAGGATCAGCTGTGCGGTGATCCGTACGCGGCCGCCCGCCTTGCGCACGCTCCCTTCCAGCACGTGACTCGCGTCGAGATCGCGCGCGATCTTCGGGACTTCGACATTCCGGCCCTTGTAGACGAAGGCGCTGTTGCGCGAAATGACGACGAGCGCCGAGACCTTGGTCAGGTCCGTGATGATGTCCTCGGTGATGCCGTCGCTGAAATATTCCTGTTCCGGATCGCCGCTCATGTTGGTGAACGGCAGGACGCAGACCGCAGTGCGGGAGGGCTTCGGCGCGGGCGCGGCCTGGGCCGGTTCCTGCCGCGCGGTACGCGTATCGCCCCCGCTCCGGCGCGCGATGACCGCTTCGAGCGCCCGCAGGACTTCCTGGAACTGCGGGCTGTCGGCGCGGCTGGCCGACTCATCGAGGTCCGTCGTGTGGATGGCGCGCACGTCGATCGGCAGGCTCGCCCGGTCGAGGCGCACGGGCACGAGGATCCCGCGGTCCGCGCCTTCGCGCGCCTCGCCGCGGACCCACCGCGACTCCACCGAGGTCGGCGTCCAGACCACGAGGACCGCGGCGGCATTCTCGAGTTCCTTCGTGATCTGGCGATCGAATTCCTGCCCCGGGGCGATGGCCGGGTCCCACCAGACGGACCAGCCCTTCGCCTCGATCGCTGCCACGAGCGGGGCGACGCGCGCCTTGTCGACGCGGGCGTATGAAATGAATACGTCCGCCATGCAGGTCAGCTGCCGCCGAATGCGTTCGTCGCGCCGGTGATGATGAACTGCACTGCGAGAGCGGCGAGCACGACGCCGGAGAGGCGGTTGATCACGTTGCCGCCGGTGACGCCCATGACCCGCATCACGACGGGCGTGAGCCGCATCAAGAGGTAGGTGATCACGAGCACCGCGACGACGGCGCCGAACAGGCCTGCCGAAAGGGCGAGGTCGCCGCGCGCGGCGCCGAAAGTCAGGAGCACGATCGCGAGCGCGCCGGGCCCTGCGATGAAGGGAAATGCAAGCGGAAAGACCGAGACATCCTTGCGCTTCTTCCCTTCGACCTTCTCGTCGGGCGTGGTGCGCGTGCCGGACTCCCGCGCGAACACCATCTCGAGCGCAATCAGGAACAGCATGATGCCGCCCGCGATGCGGAACGCGTCGATGCTGATGCCCATGACCTTGAGGAAGCCCGCGCCGCCCACCGCGAACACGAGCAGCACGATACCGGCGATGCAGACGGCCTTCAGCGCCATCTGGCGGCGGTATGCCTCGTCCTCCCCTTCCGTCATCGCGGCGAAGAGCGGCACCAGCGTGACCGGCTCGACCACGACGAAGAAGAGCACGAAGAACTTCAGGACCTCATCGGTCATCGGCGGATCCGCTGCCTTCCCGCGTCGAGATTCTGCCATGCCAGTCGAGGATGCCGCGCTGCGCGAGAAAGACGAGGAGGAGCAGTCCCGGAAGGCTGAGCGCGGCCGTGTAGCTGAAGAAGGCCGGGTAGCCGATCGCATCCACGACGAAGCCGGACGTGCCTTCGAGCAGCTTGCCGAAGATGGCGTACAGCGACGAGAAGAGCGCGTACTGCGTCGCCGTGTAGCGCGTCGACGTGAGGCCCGACAGGAAGGCGATCAGCGCCGTGCCGTGCACGCCCTGGGCCAGGTTGTCGAGACCGTTGACGAGGCCGAGGCCGAGGAGCCGCGGGGCGTCGGTGCTCGCAAGCAGCGAGAACCCGATGTTGGAGGATGCAATCAGGATGCTGCCGAGGAAGAGCGCGAAGCGCAGGCCCGCCTTCGCGACGATGAAGCCCGCGGCGATGACGCCGACCATCGAAACCGGGAGACCGATCGCCTTCACGACGGTCGCGATTTCGCCAAGCGAATAGCCGTGGTCGATGTAAAAAGGATTGATCATCGAGCCCATCGTGAATTCGGTCAGGCGGTAGGTGCTGACGAGCAGCAGCACGACGATCGCCGTGTGCAGCCCGTAACGCGCGAAGTAGTCGGTGAACGGACAGACGACCGCGCCGATGAACGTGGCGCCGAGCCTGCGGATGGGCTCCGGCCAGTTCGGCCGCGCGGCCAGCCAGTCCGCGACGCGCGCCTCGCCGTCCGCCGCGGTCTTGCGCAGGCTCGTCGCGGGCTCGCGCACCAGCAGCGTCGTCAGGATGCCGATGCCGGCGAGAGCCGCCATCACCGTGTAGCTCGTCGCCCAGCCGTAGCCCTGTGCAAGGCCGAGCGCGCCAGCGCTCCCCGTGATGAGCGCGGCGCGGTAGCCGAGCTGGTACGCGGCGACCATCGCGCCCTGCTGGTCCAGCGAGGCCGACTCGATGCGCCAGGCGTCGACCGAGATGTCCTGCGTCGCCGAGCAGAAGGCGAGGAAGAGCGCGCCGATCGCGACGTGCGTGATGTCCGTCGCCGGCGAGCTGCCGGCGAGGTTGAGGAGGCCAGCGCCGATCCCGACCTGCGCAAGCAGCATCCAGCTGCGCCGCTTGCCGAGCCATCCGTAGAGCAGCGGGATCCGGAGGCGGTCCACGATCGGGGACCAGACGAACTTGAGCGTGTAGACGAGCCCGACCCAGGCGAGCATCCCGATCGTCGCGCGCTCGATGCCGTCCTGGCGGAGCCAGGCCGACAGCGTCTGGAACACCAGATAGAAAGGAAGGCCCGCCGAGAAGCCGAGGAACAGCATCGACAGCACCGGTCGCTGCCGGTAGACGAGGACGGCTTCCTTCCAGCTGCGTTGCGGCTTGTCCCCGATCACAGCTCGTAGTCCATCGTGAGCGGCGCGTGATCGGAGAACCACTGGTCGCGGAAGATCGAGGCGGACCTTGCGCTGCCCGCGAGGCGCGGGCTCGCGATCTGGTAGTCGATGCGCCAGCCGACGTTCTTCGCGCGCGCCTGGCCGCGGTTCGACCACCAGGTGTACTGGTCCGGGCGCGCGTCGACCTCACGGAACGCATCCACCCACTTGAGCTCGCCGAACACGCGGTCGAGCCAGGCGCGCTCCTCGGGCAGGAAGCCGGAATTCTTCTGGTTCGACTTCCAGTTCCTGAGGTCGATCTCCTTGTGGGCGATGTTGATGTCGCCGCAGAGGACGTAGTTTCGGTCGCGCCGGCCGAGCTTCTTCAGGTACGGCAGGAAGACCTTGAGGAAGCGGAACTTCGACGCCTGCCGCTCGGGGCCGGAGGATCCCGAAGGCAGGTACAGTGAAACGACCGAGAGCCTCCCGAACTGGAACTCCAGGTAGCGCCCTTCGTTGTCGAACTCCTTCACGCCGAATCCCGCGATGATCTTGTCCGGCTTGCGCTTGGAGAAGACAGCTACGCCGCTGTAGCCAGGCCGCTTGGCGTCGAAATAGCCGCAGTTGTAGCCGAGGGGGCGGAAACAGGGATCGCCGAGCTGGTGCTCCTGGGCCTTTGTCTCTTGCAGGCAGACGACGTCGGCGTCTTGAGCCGAGAGCCATTCAAAAAGGCCCTTTCCCGCCGCCGAGCGGACACCGTTGCAGTTGAGAGTCAGGATGCGCATGCTTCGCCCGCGGCCGCCAATCATACGCATGGCGGGAACGCGCCGGGATGCGATCGCACCAGAAAGAATTCATCGAGATGATCCTCGCGAAGCAGGTGCTGCGCTTCGGCGACTTCACGCTCAAGTCGGGCCGCACGAGCCCGTACTTCTTCAATGCCGGGCTCATCAACGACGGCGTCTCGCTCGCGCGCATCGGCGCGAGCTACGCCCAGGCGATTGCCGAAGCCGGGACCGGCTTCGACATGCTCTTCGGGCCCGCTTACAAGGGCATTCCGCTTGCGACCGCGACCGCGGTGGCCTTCGCCGATCGCCATCGCCGCAACGTGCCGGTCGCGTACAACCGCAAGGAGGCGAAGGCCCATGGCGAGGGCGGCACTCTCATCGGCGCGCCGCTCGAGGGGCGCGTGCTGATCGTCGACGACGTGATCACGGCCGGCACGGCCGTGCGCGAGTCGATCGGGCTCATCAAGTCGGCCGGCG
This sequence comes from Steroidobacteraceae bacterium, assembly GCA_035495635.1. Taxonomy (GTDB): domain Bacteria; phylum Pseudomonadota; class Gammaproteobacteria; order Steroidobacterales; family Steroidobacteraceae; genus SCUD01. The sequence goes on from DATJFN010000042.1 coordinate 19,158, forward strand.
CCCAGCCGGCTGGCGTAGTCCTCGCGCTCGACCGCCAGGAACGGGGGCTCGGCGCGCTCTCTGCCGTGCAGGAGGTCCAGGCGTCCTACGGGATCCCGGTGATCCGGATCATCACGCTCGACCACCTGATCGAATATCTCGAGGGCGGCGGGGACAGCGAAGAACTCGCCTCACTGCGGAACCACCGCCGGACCCATGGGGTCGGTGGCGAAGCGTGATGCAGTTACGTTTTGGACTCCCGGCCGAAACCGAGAATAATGCCGGCTTGAGGTGCACCGGATAATGGCCCTGTCCAAGAAGCTGCTGGTTCCCGCGCTCCTGTTCGCGCTCGTCGTGGCGGGCGCCGTCGCCGGCCCCCAGGATAAACAGCCGAAGCTCTACCGCTGGGTCGACAAGAACGGCCAGGTCCACTACGGCGACAGCGTGCCCGCGGAATACTCGGAACAGGACCGGGATGTCCTCAACAAGCAGGGCGTGAAGGTCGGCCGCGAGGAAGGAATCATCACGCCGGAGGAAGCCGCCGCGAAGGCCGCCGAAGACAAGGCGGCGCGCGACGAGCAGAAGCGCAAGCTCCGCGACCGCGTCTTGCTTCAGACCTACCAGTCGGTGCAGGAGCTCGAGGTCCTGCGCGACAACCGGCTCGACCTGGTCGACGCGCAGCTCACGATCCAGGAACAGTCCCTGTCGAACCTGCGCGCGCAGCGCGTGCAGATCGAGCGCATCGCCGCGCGCTACGCGCCGGCCAACAAGGATCCGTCGGCCGAGCCGCTGCCGGACGAGGTCGCCCGCGACCTCGAGCGCTCGGCGAGCGACATCGACACGCAGCAGGCCAACCTCGTGAAGCGCCGCCAGGAACGGGAGAACATCCGCCAGAACTTCGAGGCGGACATCAAGCGCTACCAGGAACTGCGCGCGGTCCGGCCGCGCTAGCCGGTGCTGCCGAAGCCGCCCGCCCCGCGGGCGCTCGCTTCGAACTCCTCGACGACGTCGAAATCCACCTGCACGACCGGGACGACCACCATCTGCGCGATCCGTTCGCCCGGCTGGATCGTGTACGCGCGCTCGCCGCGGTTCCAGACGGACACCTTCACCTCGCCCTGGTAGTCGGAGTCGATGAGGCCGACGAGATTGCCGAGCACGATGCCGTGCTTGTGGCCGAGGCCCGAGCGGGGCAGCAGCATGGCCGCGAGTCCGGGGTCCTCCAGGTGGATCGCAATGCCCGTCGACACGAGTTCGGCCTTTCCAGGCTCGAGCGTCAGGGGCGCCTCGAGGCAGGCGCGAAGGTCGAGCCCCGCGGATCCCGAGGTCGCGCGCCGCGGCAATTCCATGTCGCGGCCGACGCGCGGGTCGAGAATTCGAACCTGCAGCTTTTTCATGGATCAATTATCGCGTAACGGGCCGTGAGGGGTAGGATCGGCTCATGAAGATCCTGGCGCCCGTGGCGATGGGTCTCTCATGCCTGGGACTCGCCCAAGCGTGCTGGTCCGACGATGCGCCGCCGTCCAAGCCCTTGAACCTCCTGTTGACGCGCGATGAGCTGCAGGCGATCGCAGAACGCTACGTCTGGGTCGAGCCGGACACCGGGCATATCGACGAGACCGAGACGGTGACCGTGAAGGCGCCCGCCTATCTCGCGCCGATGCGCGACTCCTCGCAGGACGTCGCCGGCGGGATCGCTGCGCCGTTCTGGGCGCTCGCGCACCCGAAGGACGCCTGGCGCATCTTCCTGCCGATTCCTCCCAAGTAACCCCCTGCGTCCTACACGTTGACACGTCTCCGGTCGTCCGGCACGGGCATAAACTGATGCGCCGTTTTTTCGTCCGTAAAGGAGGGAGAGACCATGAAACGCAACATCATTGCGGCGGCAATTTCGATCGGATGCCTGGCTCCCGTCGCTGAAACGATCGCGGCTCCCCCCACTTCGGCTGAAGCTTTCCTGTCGTGGACCGTTTCTCCGGGAACGTTCGCATCCGGCACATGGACGATTCCCGGGACCACCACGATCACGCCGACGCTGCTGGATGTCCATGGCGATCCAATCACGGTCGGGCAACTGGTGTGGGAGACATGCACCGGCTCCGGGCTCGACGCAACCCACCATCCGGCCGCAGATTGCCTTCAGCGGGGCGCGGTCCGGTGGCGCGCGGCCGTAATCATCGATCCCTCGAACATCACTCCGATCAGTCCTTGTTTCTGCGCCGGCGACCAGCAAGGCTTTCGGCTGGTCTATCGGGCCGGTCACAAGAGCGGTTTTCAGAGCGTCACCGGCGATCCGTTCGATCTGCTCGCGCAATTGAACTGTCCGACCCGGACCGACTGTCCGTGACCTGACGCGGGGCGCACGGTTTTTCGCCGTGCGCCCGCGTTTTGCGGCCAACGCCGCGTCGTCCGATTCAACAGACTCCGCTCATGCACATCCGGGACTGGCCCGCGGCCGAACGGCCGCGCGAAAAACTCCTCGCCCTCGGCTCTGGCGCTTTGTCTGAAGCGGAGCTACTCGCGATCTGGCTGCGCCACGGCACGAGCCGCATGAACGCGATCGACCTCGCGCGGTCCCTGCTCGGCCGCTTCGGCTCGCTCCGCGGACTCCTGAGCGCCGGCCGCCAGGCGCTCTGCGAGCACGCGGGCGTCGGGCCCGCGCGCTGGGCGGAGCTGCAGGCCGCGCTCGAGCTCGTCCGTCGCTATCATCTCGAGCGGCTTCAGTCGGGACCGGTGCTCGCGAGTCCCCGTGCGGCGCGCGACTACCTCGTTGCCCGTCTCCGTGACCTCGAGCACGAGGTGTTCTGCTGCCTCTTTCTCGACAGCCGCCACCGGCTGACGAGCTGCGAGGAGCTTTTCCGCGGGACCGTGGACGGCGCAAGCGTGCACCCGCGCGAAGTTGTCAAGCAGGCGCTTGCCCGGAACGCGACCGCGGTGATCCTCGCCCACAACCATCCGTCGGGTATCGCGGAGCCGAGCCAGGCCGACGAGATCATCACGACGCGGCTGCGGGACGCCCTAGCGCTCGTCGAGATCCGCCTCCTCGACCACCTCATCGTGGGGGACGGAGCCTGCGTTTCCCTCGCGGAAAAGGGGCTGGTGTGAACCTCATTCCTGGCAATCCGCCCCTGAACGGCCGCCGAGGGCGGCCGGTCGGCCGCCCTCGATCCGCATAGGCCATCACCGGCCTAATTCGCGCGGATCTTATACATCGTCGAATTTGCGACCTCGAAGCGCCTGACCAACGGCGTTTCGACGAACGTGTCGCTGAGCGTCTTCAGCAGCTCGGGATAGATCTCCTTCGCATACTTCCGCTCATCGGCTTCCGAGTCCCAGAAGCTGATTGCGAACGATTCGCTCTTGTCCGCATCGTAGAAGGAAACCTCGTCGCGGAAGCCGGGCTGCTTCCTGAGCATCGGGATGACCTTCTCTTCGAACTTGCGGGTCAGCAGGTCGAAATTACCTGGTTTCACATGAGTTGTAACGATTCTTGCAAACATGGCTTTTCTTCCTGATTTTCGGCTTTCCCACTCGGGCCGGCCCCCTGCCGGCCAGGATGAAGTCGACCATTCTTTGAGTGATCCAACAATTGGGACTTATGCGTAGATCGGTTATCCGAGAGCGCCGCACCAGCGCGCGATCGCCCGGCCTGGCGACATGCAAGACGCTGATTTGACTGCGCAAAGCTTCGCTGGTCTAATACGCGCCCCTTTAGAGACGCCACCATGTCCAGAGTCTGCCAAATCACCGGAAAGCGCCCGCGCACCGGCAACAAGGTCTCCCACTCGAACATCAAGAAGCGCCGTCGCTTCCTGCCGAACCTGCACGTGCAGCGCTTCTGGCTGGAGAGCGAAGGCCGCTGGGTGACGCTCAAGCTCTCGACGCGCGGACTGCGCACGGTCGAGAAGCGGGGCCTCGAAAAGGTGGTCGCGGAACTCCGCGCCGCCGGAACCCACGTCTGAGGTCAACGCCATGCGCGACAAAATCAAGCTTGTTTCGAGCGCCGGCACCGGTCACTTCTACACCACGACCAAGAACAAGCGCCTGCATCCCGAGAAGATGGAGGTCAGCAAGTACGACCCGGTCGTGCGCAAGCACGTGCCCTACAAGGAATCGAAGATCAAGTAGGCCGTCCGGGCGCGCCTCGGCTAAACTCCCCCGCATTCCACAGGGGGGATTCAGGAATGCGTAACGCTTATCTTGCTGCCGCCATTGCCATGGCGCTGCCGCTTCCATCGGCTTGGGCCCAGGAAACGTCGGCTCTCGGAGAGGTGATCGTCACCGCCCAGCGCCGCAGCGAGAACATCCAGGACGTGCCGATCTCGGTGTCGTCCATCGACGAGCAGCACCTCAACGCGATGTTCGAAGGAGGCGGAGACATTCAGGTGCTCGCCGCTCGCGTTCCGAGCCTCTATGTCGAGTCCTCGAACGGCCGGCTCGCCCCCCGCTTCTACATTCGCGGCCTCGGAAACTCCGATTTCGACCTGGCCGCCTCGCAGCCGGTGTCCGTCATCGTGGACGAAGTCGTCCTCGAGAACGTCATCCTGAAGAGCTTCCCGATGTTCGACATGGAGCACGTGGAGGTCCTCCGCGGCCCGCAGGGCACGCTGTTCGGCCGCAACACGCCGGCCGGCATCGTCAAGTTCGACACGCGCAAGCCCACGCAGGAATTCACGGGCGACGCCACCCTGAGCTACGGCGACCTCGGCTCGCTGTCGCTCGAAGGCGCCGTCGGCGGCGGGATCACGGACACCGTTTCCTTCCGCGTGTCCGCGCTGTACCACGAGCGCGACGACTGGATCGGCAATCGCTTTACCCACGAAGACAACGTGATGGGCGGCTACGACGAGTTCGCCTATCGGGCGCAGCTCCTGGTCGAGCCCTCGGATTCGTTCAGCGCCCTGCTCAACCTCCACGGCCGCGACATTGACGGCACGGCCTCGATCTTCCGCGCCAACGTCCTCGGCCCGGGCAGCGACGGCTTCAACTCGAACTACGACCGGGACCATGTCTCCTACGACGCCGGCGACAACAACCCGCAGCACGCCGAGGGCACGGGCGGATCGCTCAAGCTCGACTTCAAGTTCGGCGGCAACAAGACGCTGACGTCGATCACCGCCTACGAGACGACCGAGAGTCAGAGCCTTGGCGACATCGACGGCGGCTTCGGCGCAGACTTCCTGCCTGAGGCCGGCCCCTGCCCGCCGGGCCACCAGCCGGGGCAGACCTGCATCCCGTTCCCGTCCGTGACGCAGGACGGGATCGACGACCTCGACCAGCTCACTCAGGAATTCCGCATCGCCTCGCAGGCGAATGACCGCCTGTTCTGGCAGGCGGGCGCCTATTACTTCGACTCGGAGTTCTCGGTCACGACCAACCCGTTCTTCACCCCGGTGCCGACGACGCTCACGCACAAGAACACGGCCTGGGCGGTGTTCGGGCACGTCAGCTACGACGTCAACGACAAGTGGACCCTGACCGGCGGCGCCCGCTACACGGACGACGACAAGGACCTGACCGGCACCGGCCCGGTCGGCGCCCCGATCGAGCCGGTTTCGGTCTCGGATGAGAACGTGAGCGGCGACCTGAGCGCGTTGTACAAGGTGAACGACAACGTGAACCTGTATGCGCGCCTCGCGACGGGCTTCCGCGCCCCGACTATCCAGGGCCGCGACGTCGCGTTCTTCGGCGCGCCGTCGACCGCGAAGTCGGAAACCATCACGTCCATCGAGGGCGGCTTCAAGACGACGCTCGCGGATGACCGCGTTCGCCTGAACGGCGCGGTGTACTACTACGAGATCAAGGACCAGCAGCTCTCCGCGATCGGCGGCGGCGGCAACTTCGTGCAGCTCGTGAACGCGGACAAGGGCGTGGGGATGGGCTTCGACCTCGATGGCGAGTTCCTCATCACCGACCACTTCCTCATGACGCTCGGCTTCAGCTACACC
>DATJFN010000043.1:0-12247 GCA_035495635.1 Steroidobacteraceae bacterium
CGCGCGACGCCAGCGCCGATTCCTGTTCCGACTCCTCGACGCCCACCAGCGGGCGCGCGAGCACCGCGAGCAGCGGCGTGATCACCTGCGTCTCCGCGCGCTCGATCTCGGCGATGCCCGCCACCCGCTCGCCCTGCACGAACAGGTCGTCACGCGTGATCATCACCACGACCGACTGGTTCGGCAGCGCATTGGCGGTCGACTGCGGAATTTCGACACCCTTCGAGTTCGGCACGACCTCGACGTCGACCGAGTACACGAGCAGGAATGCGACCATCACCGACAGGATGTCGATCAGCGGAATCAGGTTGAGCTCCGCGTCCTCCCTCTGGTGGAGGTGATGCTCACGGCTGCCCCGCTTCCATCGGATCATGGCGCGTCTCCCAGTGCGATGTCGGTGAACAGGTCGATCCGCCCGGCGCGCGCGTCGGCCAGCACCGGCTGGCTGCCGGCCTCGTCGTCCCCGGCCTCGGCCGCCGGCTTCTCGGCGCTGCGGATCGCGTCCATCACCTGGATCAGGTCGTCGTACTCCACCTTCGGCTCGAGCAGGATCGAGGCGTCGCGCTCCTCGGGGTGATCGCGCTTCAGCGACTGCGCGAGCTCCGAGAGGGCGGCGAGGTCGTACTTTCCGTCGACCTTCGGCACCGCGGCGATGACCGACGTACCGTTGGTCAGCTCGAAGCCTCCCGCGCGCAGGATCACCTCGAGCCGGAACTCGGGCTCGGGCGCGACCGCCCCGCCCGCCGCGCTAGGCAGGTCCAGCTCCATGATCGTGATGCGGGAGAACACCGCGGTCATGAGCAGGAACGTGACCAGCACCGTAAAGATGTCGATCATCGGCACGAGCAGCAGCTCCGACGGCTTGCGCGCGCGCCGCGCTTTGCTGTGGCGCATGTAGGTTCCTCAGCTCGCCTTCGCGAGCTCTAGGTGGCTGACGCGCGCGTGCGCGCGGGCCGCCATCGCGTTGAGGAACTTGACCGACGCCGTCTCGATGCCGTCGATGAGCTCCGTCGTCTTGGTCTGCAGCAGCGCATGCAGGAAGAGGAGCGGCACGGCGGTCACGAGACCGAAGGCCGTGCAGTTCATGGCCTCCGAGATGGACGCCGAAAGCAGGTTGGCCTTCTCCGCCGGGTTCACCGTCGCGACCGCGGCAAACGCGTGGATCAGGCCGCTGACGGTCCCGAGCAGGCCGAGCAGCGTCGCGAGGTTGGCGAACGTCGCCAGGTAGTGAGTGCGCTTCTGGAGCAGCGGGATGCTCTCCATCATGCTCTCCTCCATGGCCTTTTCGACGTCGTCGCGGCGGCGCACCGTGCCCTGCAGCGCGAGGCCGATCGAGAGCAGCCGTGCGATGACCGTGTCGTCCTTGCTGGTCAATTCACGTGCCCGGTCGAACTCGCCGCGCAGCAGCGCCGGCTCGACGCGCGCCCAGGCGGCCCGGTTCCTTGCCCCGGTGCGCGTGAGCGTGATGTAGCGCTCGATCGCGATTGCGGCTCCGACCGCCGCGACGAGCAGGATCGGGAACATGAATGCCCCGCCCCGGACAAAGAAATTGACGATTGAGTAGAAGATGTCCACGGTTCGAGTCCTCCTTAAAAGACGTTTGCCAGCGTCACTTCGATTCCGATCGGATGTCGTAGTAATCGAGCTCGCGCATGAAGACTTCCTTGTCGACCGGGCGCCGGGAGCCGTCCAGGTTGTCGTCGAGGCCGCGCGCATCGCCGATCTCCGAGCTCTTCCACGGGACGATCACGAGCGCCTTCGGCGCTTCCTGGTTGCCCAGGATCGATATGCCGGAAAGTGTCTTGCTGCCGGCGGGACCCGCTTTCTGCCCGGCGGCGGCGACCTGCGCGGCAGGCGCGGCGTGTTCGCTTGCGGCGGGCGCCGCATTGTCGACGGCGACCTGGTCCGCGGCATGGGCGGCGAAGGCAAGGAGCAGCGGGGCCATCATCATCCGGCGCAACATGTGTCCTCCTAGGTTCCAGACCGGGACTTGAGATCGGCAATCCACTTCACGGCCTGCTCGTCGTCCGGCACCGCGCGGCTGTACGCCTCGTAGTGCGTCAGCGCGCAGCCGGCATCCATCAGGTACAGGTCGCAGAGGATCGCCAGGTTCCGGTGCGCGAAGTGGAACGTCGGCGCGACCGCGAGCGCCCGCTCGTAGGCCACGCGTGCCTCGGCGAACCGGCCCTGGCGGCGGTAGATGATGCCGAGCTCGTTGTTGGCGACCGGGTGGTCGGGGTTGATCGCGAGCGCCTTGGTGAAGCTTTCCTCGGCGTGGGCGAGGTCGCCGGAGCGGGCGTAGGCGATGCCGAGATCGATGTGCGGCGCGATGGCGTCCGGCGCGCTCTCGGTGACGCCGACCAGTAGCGCGATGCCGGGTGCGGCCGGCTGCCCGGCCAGCAGGCGCAGCGCCTGGTCGTAGTCCGCGCGCACGTCGCCGCTGACCCTGATCTCCTGCGTGATCGTGAACCCCGTGGCGTCGGGGACGATCTCGACCTTCGGCGGGCGCTTGGCGGCCAGCGCCTGCGCCGCGAATGCGCAGGCGACCAGGCCCGCCGCGAGCCGAGAAGCCCGACGGGTGGCGCCGCGCATTTCAGCGTTCGCCCGCAAGTGTCACCTCCCCTGCTTTGGGAGCGGTGTCGGCCTGCGTCGTCTGCGGCGTCTGCGCTGATTCCGGCGCGGCCGATGCCGACTGCGGAGCGGCCGGGGCGACGTACGCGTAGCGCCCGATCGAGCCGAGGTAGCCGCTCGACAGCTCGGACTTCGCGTAGCGCACCGGCACGAGCTCGGCGAGCCTTTCGAGGCTCTTGTCGGTCCAGGCGTTCAACGTGCCCTTGCGCACGAGCTCCAGGTTCTTTTCGTGGATCGCGATCGCCTGTTCCTCGAACGGGAATGCCTCTTCTTCGAGGGCGAGCTCGTATTCGGCGAGCTGCGCAGCCGGCATCCCGGCCGGGCGCTCCGACGACATCAGCGAGCGGCTGAACCCGATCTGCATCTCGGCGAGGTAGTAGGTCGCCGCCGCGGTAACCTCGCCGATTCCGTAGTCCATCAGGCGCTCGAAGGCGTCCACCGAGCCGTCCATAAGCCGCTTCTTCTCGGCGAGGCTCGCCTCGAATGGCTGACGGAGCTCGAACGCCGCGAACTCGCGGTACGACCGTTCCGCAAGGACCAGGGCGGAGCGCGCTGCGAGCGTGCGGGTCCGGCTGGTCCGCTCGGCCCCGCCCTCGGCGTCGGTGCGCACGATCTGCTCGAGCTCCGCGAAGTAAAGGGAGTCGTCGTGCGCCGCCTGGTGGAAGCCGGCGATCTTGAAGCGCGTCTCGATGGCCGCATCGAGCGGCCGCGGGAACTTGTCGACGTAGGTCTGGTAGGCCGCGAGCGCCTGCGCTGCCGCGCCGGACTGCTCGTAGAGCTCGCCCGCGACGAGGAGCGCTTCGCCCCGCGTATCGGGATCGGAGGTCTCCGAGGCGACGCGCTCGTATTCGCCGGCTGCGCGCGACAGCTGGCCGCTCTGGCGGTACGCATTCGCGAGCTCGCGAGTGGCCTCGCGGTTGAGCTCGTGGTCCGGCCAGTTCGCGCGAAACGTCTCGAGCACGGCGGCGGCTGCCGGCCAGTCCTGCATGCGGACGAGGGCAGCGGCTGCGTCGTATTCCGCGGTCGCCTGAATCTGCGAGCCCGGCGCAACCTTCCCGACGCGCAGGAAGTTGTCGGCCGCCGCGCGATAGTCCTGGGCCGCGTTCGCCTGCTCGCCCTGCTTGTAGATCGCCGCGGCGAGGTTGTCGACGAGCGCCTTGCGATCCTTGTCGTCCGCAGGAGTGAGCGCCAGGACCTGCCCGTAAGCCTGCTCGGCCTGCGGATACTCCCCGAGTTCCAGCGACGAGTGTGCGACCACGGTGAAGGCCGCGCGCCGCAGCGCCGGCTCGGCGCCCGGATAGCGGTCGATCAGCTTCTGCGCCGCGGCGACGGCCGGCCGGAAGTCCTTCATGCCGTACAGGTCGTCCGCGGCGGCGCCGAGCACGGCGGGCGCCTGCTCGTGGTCGGGGAACGTGTCGGCGAACCTCAGCGAGCTCGCAACGGTATCGGCGCGCGCCGCGTCCCGCAGCGACTCGTCCGCGGCCTTGAGGTTCTTCCGGTGCGCGAAGACCGCCGCATAGCCGGCCGCCGCCGACTTCTCGTGCGCCGCGTAGCCGTAAGCGGTCCGCTCGTACTCGAGCGCGGCTTCGGCGAAGGAGCCGTTCTCGAGCAGCAGGTCCGCAAGCTGGTAATTGATCGGCGCGGAGTCCGGATCCTGCGGGAACGAGGCCAGGAACTCGCGGTACCAGCGCTGCGCCTCGGCGAAGTTCGCCGGCTTTTCGGCGGCGAGCTCCGCGTTCTGGTACAGGGCGTGGTAGTGGCCGGCGAGGTCGTGGAGGTTGCTCTTCAGGTAGCTCAGCACTTCGGGGGACTGCGCCGGGTCGAAGTGGCGCCAGTACTCCGCCCGCAGCCCGTACGTCGCCGCGAACTCCTTCTTCGCCTCCAGCACCAGCTTCGGGAACTTGCCCGCGGCGTAGATCTCGATCACGCGCATGCTGAAATGCGGCGACGAGCGGTGGTACGGATTGAGCGCCACGAACGCCTTGTAGGTCTTGGCGGCGTCGTCGTAGCGCAGCTTTGCGAGGTAGAACTCGCCGAGGTTGGCGTAGATGCGGTTCTCGTAGTCCCTGCGGCCGTTCTCCGCGAAGTACTCGCGCACCACGTCGGGCCCGCCGAGGTTCGAGAAGCCGAGGCTGATGACGCGGAAGGTATCCGCCACGCGGCGCTCCTCGTCCTCCTCGTGCTTCGCGTCGAAGTCGTAGCCCGTCGAGACCTTGTAGTCGAGCAGTGCCATGAAGCGGCGCTGCGCCTCGTCGTAGAACTCCCGCTTGTAGAGCGTCCAGCCGAGCTTGTAGAGCGCGAACTCGTAGTAGGAGGAGTCGGGCCCGAGGCCGATGATCGCGGTGTAGGCCGTTTCCGCGTCGCCGAATTTCCTGCGTGTGAAGAAGTACTCCCCGCGCCGGAACTGGACCTCGTCGTAATGCACCGAGTGCGGGTTGGCGGCGATCAGGCCCTGCATAGTCTCCATCGCCTCTTCGGTGCGCCCGAGCTCGTCGTACGCGCGAGCCTTCTGGTACAGGACCTGATCGCTGTGCTCGTACGCCGGGTATTCGGTGAGCAGGCGGTCATACAGCGCGATCGCCTGCAGCGCGGCCGAGGGGTCTGCCGGCGCGGCACGTTCGGGCGACGGCAGCATGGCCGCAGACGCGCGTGCCTCGAATTCCTGCTCGGACTCTGCGGGCCCGCGGGTGCCCGCCGGCCGCATGCCCGGCGCAGCGGCATCTCCCGCTGCGATGTCGGCGCGCTCGGGCGCCGCCATCTCGCGCATCGCGCCGTCCCCGTCATGAATGCCGAATTGCTGCTCGATCTGCAGGTCGGCGAGGCGCCGCATGGCCTCCGGCGTCAGCTCGGTCTCGGGGGTCTCGTCCAGGAACCGGCGGTAGCCCTGCATCGCCTGCTCGAGGCCCTCGGTTACCGGGACCTCGGCGACGTCCGGCTCGATCGCGTGCAGCTCCGCCAGCGTGCGCTTCTGCGGGTGCGCGGCGCACCCGGACGCCAGTGCAGCCGCGATCGCGATCGAAAGCGCCGCGCGCCTCATCGGCCCGCTCCGGCCGGCTGCGACGCGCGCGCGCGGTCGTAGCTGTCGGCGACCGCGTAGCGCGCCTGCGTCTGCTGGGCCACGAGGCGCTCGCGCCGCGACTTGAGCTGGTCGATGGCGACCGTCTCGATCGCATGGCCCTGCCGCGCCATCACGATCGTCACGCGCTGCAGCGCCGCGTCCACGCGGTCGCGCAGCCGAGCGATCCCTGCGTCGTAGCCGACATAGCTGTGGGTCGCCGCCTGGCGGCCCTGGACGAACGACTCGTAGCGCGCCTTGAGATCTTTGACGTGGCCATCGAGCTCGGCCAGGTGCTCGTGCGCTTCCGTCAGGCGCGCGTGGTACTCGGTCTCGAGGCGCCAGGTCAGCGCGCCGCGCAGCCGGGCCACGCGCTCGAGGTCGGCCGCCGACGCTTCGCCTCCCGTCTGCAGGTGCGCGGCAATGGCGTCGAGCCGTCCCGCCATGATCCGCTCGTCCGCGGTCGCGAGGTATTCGGGGCGCGGCGCGGTCAGCATCGAATGCAGACGCGTGGCAATGCGCTCGCGCTGCTCGAGCCTCACGCGCATCTGGGAATCGAGCTCGCGGAACTCCGCGTCGACGGCGGGCAGGATCGGTTCGTAATTGGCCGCGCGCAGGCGGATGATGTCCTCGAAGGCGTCGAAGCTCGTGCGCCACGAGACCAGCCTGGCGCGCAGGTCCTCGAGGTCGAGATAGTTCTGCAGTGCCGTCTGGAAGTCATGCGATGCCATCAGCTCCGTCAGGTAGAACGTCTCCGGAGTGTCGGGCAGCTGCCGGAGCCGCACGACCCAGTTGCGGTCCTGCAGCGTCTCCTCGCGGGTCAGCGCCTTCAGGAATCCGCCGTCGCGGATCGCCCCGATCGACGCGTTGACCTTGCCGATCTCGCCGCTCAGTGATTCGAGCGCGCGGCCGTAGAGCATTGCGGCGCGGCCATGCGCCGCCAGCTCCGCGTAGGCGTGCGGGTACGCGAGCAGGGCTTCCTGCACGGCGGAATCCGTGGGCTCGCGTTCGACCAGGACCCCCCACGGAACGAGGGCTCGGTCGTAATGCCCGGCCGATGCTTCTGCCCATCCGGCGCGCAGCAAAGCCTGGTTGGAGTACGGCCCCTCGAGGCGGACGCGGTCGAACGTCTGCTCGGCGCGCTCAAAATCGGCCGACTCGAACAGCATCGTGCCGAGGACCAGATTCGACTTGTCGCGGATCGCGAGATCCGCGCGTTCGCGCGCCTTGGTCTGCCCGGCCCGGTCCAGCTGCTCGATCGCATGCGTGGTATCGCCATCCTGCAGCAGCGCGATGCCGAGGTTGTACGCGCTGAACCCGGCGAGATCGGCGGACTCCGGCATGCGCTTCAGCACCTCTACCGCGTCATGCGGCCGTCCGCTCGCCATGTAGACGTTGGCGCGCAGGAACTCCACGTCGTCGCGAATCTCTTCCGGTACGTCGCCCTGGATGCGCGCGAGCGCATGCAGCGCCTCCTCGAGCTGGTCCTTCTGGAAGTGGATTCTCGCGAGCCGGAAGGCGGCCTCGTTGCGCACGGCCTCGTCCACGTTGCCCTCGAGGACCTTGTGGATCGCGCGGCCCGCACGGTTGTGCATCCGGTAGTTGAGCTCGAAGTCGCCGACCGAGAACTCGGCGCCATTGACGTGGTAGGTCAGCGTGTCGAGGGCCGGTTCGTCCAGCCCGTAGTGCTGCGCGAGCTCGGTGTCGAGACGCACGAGCGCGTCGAAGAAACGCCCCTGGTCGGCCTCGAACAGCGCCTCGCCATAGTAGAGGTCACGCAGCTCGGCGCCACCGCACGGGCACGACGTCAGCAGCGCGGCGGCGCCGAGGGCGAGCCAGGGGTGCGACGCGCGAGCCATCGCTACCAGTTCCCGAGCACGATGGGGTCGCGTCCCGACCCCGGTCCGGAAACGGTCAGCCCGACCAGCTTGGGTCCCACGCCCTTGTCGAAGCTGAACTGGCCGGTCTCGCTGTAGTCGGCGCCGCCTTCGAGCTTGCCGCCGACGGACACCTCGAGCGTGTGCGTGCCGGTTGCCACGTTGCCGACGTAGATGCGCTGCACGCCGCCTTTGCGCAGCGCATCCAGCTCCTTGAAGCTGTAGATGTAGCGCGCGACGGGCTGTCCGTCGATCTGGATCTGCACCGCGTCGAGCCGCACCGTGTCGCCTTGCGCGAGCGCAACGAACACCGCGACCTGCGTACCCGACGGGTAAAGCAGCTTCTCCTCCAGCAGGTTCAGCTCTGCCGCGATGCCGAGCACATCGGTCTTGATGTCCTGCACCTGCTCGTCGAGCCCCTTCATCTGCTGCCGGTCGGCTTCATCGCCGCGCGCGGCGGCGATGCCGAGACAGAGCAACAGGGAGACCGCCACGAAAAGACGGATGATCAGCGGCATGGGATGGCCCTCTCGCATCACTCGCCCCTTGAAGAAAACCTGGGCAAAGCAACCGATTCGGGCCCGCGAAGGCTCGGATTCCGGCGGTCCCGCTATCCTGGGGCTCGCGCCCTTTAGACCGGAGACTTTGCGTCGCAGCCTTTCGACTGCTTTGCCCTTGACTGAATCGCGGTGCGACTATTCTCTCAGTCTGTCCGGTGATGTGTGATCGGGATCTCAGTTCGATCGTGACGCGCATCGCACACGCCCGACGCCCCGTGCCCGGCATGTCCGACGCCGACTATGTCAAGCGACTGTCTTACACGACCGTTTGACGTAAGCGCACCGCGTCGGTCGGCGTGCGCGGCGCGGCGCGTTGTCGGATGATGTATCGCGCATGGACGCGACGGAGCACATCCTCCTGGAGTCGGGCGAGCGCGAGGTACCCGCGCGCGAAACCGCTCGGAGAATTCACGCGCGGGTGAGCCTGCGCGACACCCGGCGTCGCACTGTCGAGCTCGCGCTGATCGAGTACTACTACCTGTCGGTGCGCATCATGCATCGCGGTTCGGTCGTGGCGCGTTATGTGGTCGACCTGCGGTTCGTCGATCCCGCGCCGCGACGCGAGCGCCAGCTCGGATGGCCTTGGCTGGCGGCCGGCGCGTTGTTCATGTCACTGGCGATCGCCGGTGCGCACGCCATTGCATCCGGCCGGGCTCCGTGGTGGCACCACGAGTGGCTCCCGGCCACGGCCGCGCTGTTCGGCCTCGGGGGGTGCGCGATGTTCGCCGGCTTTCAGCTCTCGCGCGAAACACTCGCGCTGGTCAGCGCTCACGGGCGGGCCCGGCTGCTGGCGCACGCCGGCCACCTCGGAACCTTCCGCGCGCTGCGCACGTTCCTGCCTAGACTGGCGGCACACCTGGATGTCGCGTTCCGCGCGCGGCGTAGCTCGCGCGCGAAGCAACTGCGGGACGAGATGCGCGAGCACTTCCGCCTGCGCGAAGCGGGCGCGATCAGCGAGGCCGAGTACGAGTCCGCCAAGCGGCGGATACTCGCCACGCACATGTCGTCGGCCGTGCGTACGCGCGTCCGGCACGCGCCCAACAAAAAGGCCCGGGAGTCACCTCCCGGGCCCTTCGATCGAACGTAAAGCCTGTCGGCCTTACATGTCCATGCCGCCCATGCCGCCGCCCGGCATCGGGGGATGCTCGTGCTCCTCCTTCGGGGCCTCCGCGACCATCACCTCGGTGGTGAGCAGGAGGCCGGCGACGGACGCGGCGTTCTGTAGCGCCAGGCGCGTGACCTTGGTCGGGTCCAGGATGCCCATGTCGATCATGTCGCCGTACTCGCCGGTCGCGGCGTTGTAGCCATAGCTGCCCTTGCCCTCGCGGACCTTGGCAAGCACGACCGAGCCGTCTTCGCCTGCGTTCTGCACGATCTGGCGCAGCGGCTCCTCGATGGAGCGCGACAGGATGCGGATGCCGACGTTCTGGTCCTCGTTGGCACCGGAGAGCTTGTCGAGCGACTTCTGCACGCGGACCAGCGCGACGCCGCCGCCCGGCACCACGCCCTCTTCGACCGCGGCACGAGTCGCGTGCAGCGCGTCCTCGAGACGGGCCTTCTTCTCCTTCATCTCGATCTCGGTCGCCGCGCCGACTTTGATCACGGCGACGCCGCCCGAGAGCTTCGCAACGCGCTCCTGGAGCTTTTCCTTGTCGTAGTCGGAGGTGGCGTCCTCGATCTGCTGGCGGATGTTGTCGACACGCGCCTTGATGTCGGAAGCCTTGCCAGCGCCGTCGATGATCGTCGTGTTTTCCTTGTCGGCGACGATTTTCTTGGCTTTACCGAGGTCGTTGAGCGTCGCCTTCTCGAGCGACAGGCCGACTTCCTCGGCGATGACGGTGCCGCCGGTCAGGATCGCGATGTCCTTCAGCATTTCCTTGCGGCGGTCGCCGAAGCCCGGCGCCTTGACCGCGCAAACCTTCACGATGCCGCGGATGGTGTTCACCACGAGCGTCGCGAGCGCTTCGCCCTCGACGTCCTCGGCGACCACGAGCAGCGGCTTGCCTGCCTTCGCGATGCCCTCGAGCAGCGGCAGCATCTCGCGGATGTTCGAGATCTTCTTGTCGTACAGGAGGACGTACGGACCCTCGAGCTCGCTGGTCTGGTTCTGGGCGTTGTTGATGAAGTACGGCGACAGGTAGCCGCGGTCGAACTGCATGCCTTCGACCACCTCGAGCTCGTTGTCGAGGCCGGAGCCCTCTTCAACCGTGATCACGCCTTCCTTGCCGACCTTCTCCATCGCATCGGCGATCTTCTTGCCGATCGCTTCGTCGCTGTTCGCGGAGATCGTGCCGACCTGCGCAATCGCCTTCGAGTCCTTGCAGGGCTTGGAGAGCTTCTTCAACTCCTCGACCGCCGCGTTGACGGCCAAGTCCACACCGCGCTTGACGTCCATCGGGTTGATGCCCGAGGCGACGGCCTTCATGCCCTCGCGGATGATCGCCTGCGCAAGCAGGGTCGCAGTGGTCGTGCCGTCGCCGGCCTCGTCGGAGGTCGAGGACGCGACTTCCTTGACCATCTGCGCGCCCATGTTCTCGAACTTGTCCTTCAGCTCGATTTCCTTGGCGACGGAGACGCCGTCCTTGGTGACGGTGGGGGCGCCGAAGCTCTTCTCGAGCACGGCATTGCGCCCCTTGGGGCCCAGCGTCGCCTTGACGGCGTTCGCGAGCAGGTTGACGCCGCGGACCATGCGGGTGCGCGCGTCGTCGGAAAAACGGACTTCCTTGGCTGCCATGATTCGTATTCCTCTGGATTACTTTTCGATGACGGCCATGACGTCTTCCTCGCGCATCACGAGGAGCTCTTCGCCGTCCACTTTGACTTCGGTTCCGCCGTACTTGCCGAACAGGATCTTGTCGCCGACCTTGAGGTCGAGCGGACGGACCTTGCCGTCTTCCAGGATCTTGCCCTTGCCGACTGCGACGATCTTTCCGCGTATCGGCTTCTCTGCGGCCGTGTCCGGGATCACGATGCCGCCGGGGGACTTGCGCTCTTCATCTTCGCGCTTGACGATCACGCGATCATGAAGCGGACGGATCTTCATGGTTCAACACTCCTTGGGGATTCGTTAGCACTCGGGCCGATCGGGTGCTAATGATAGGGATCGCCAACCCAATTTCAAGCACTCCCGGGCCCCGAGTGATAGAGTTTCTCAACTGATTGATTTATAAGGTGGTAAAGCGCCTCAGGCCGCGCCAAAACAGCGACCCCCGCCCGAAAACGGGCAAGCCGTCGCGACAAGCGCCGGCGAGGCCGCTAACCTCTCGCCCGCCATGAAGAAATTCACGACGCTCCTCGCCCTCTTCGGGCTCACCGTTTCGGGCCTGGCGGCCAGCCAGGGCCTGCTGGGCCCGGTCTCCAACGAAGACCAGTTCCTGCCCGTCGACCAGGCCTTCATGTTCTCCGCCATCGCCGACGGCGGCGATCGCGTGCTGCTCGACTGGCAGATCGCGCCGGGTTACTACCTCTACCGTCATCGCGTCTCCGCGAAGACTGCGACCCCCGGGTTCACGCTTGGACCGGTCGCGATGCCCGACGGTCACAAGAAGCACGACGAGTTCTTCGGCGACGTCGAGGTGTACTACGACGTGCTGAGCGCGACCGTTCCTGTCTCGCGCGCAGGCGACGCGGGGTCGTTCGAGATCCAGGTGAGTTACCAGGGCTGCGCGGACGCCGGTCTCTGCTATCCGCCGGTCACGAAGACGGTAGCGATCGACATGCCCGCGCCCGGCACGGCGGCAAGGAGCGAATCGGCAGCTGCCCGCGGCGCTGCGCCAATGGTCTCGGAGCAGGACCGCCTTTCGAGCCTCATCGCAGGTGGCAATCTGTTCGCGGTACTTGGGACATTCTTCGGCATCGGCCTGCTGCTCGCCTTCACCCCCTGCGTGCTGCCGATGATCCCGATCCTTTCGGGAATCATCGCGACGCAGGGCGTCGCCGCGACGGCGAAGCGTTCGTTCCTCCTGTCGCTCACCTACGTGCTCGGCATGTCGTTGACGTATGCCCTGGTCGGCGCCGCCTTCGCGGCTGCTGGCAAGCAGGCGCAGGCGTTTTTTCAGCAGCCGTGGATCATCATTTCGTTTGCGGCGCTGTTCGTCGTATTGGCGCTGGCGATGTTCGGGCTG
>DATJFN010000044.1:0-15073 GCA_035495635.1 Steroidobacteraceae bacterium
GGTGTAGCTGAAGCTGCGATCGGAGGCATCGAAGCTTGCCAGCGCGATGAGCAGCACGAGTGCGAGCGTCGCGAGCAGCCAGAACAGCGCCTCGCGCAGCGCACGCGCGAAGACCGGATCGAGCTTTGCGTTCGGGCCGATGGCCTCGGCGGCGGATTTCGCCACGGCTCAGAATCCTGGTAAGAAAACAGTCATAAGCGTTTGATTATAAGAGCGTTGCAAATCGAGCAGCAAGCACCCATGCTCGGTTGCTTGCGAGCGTGAGACGCGCGCTCGGCGCAAAGGCCACTATACACATGACGACCCCTCGCCACTCGCGCCTGATCATCCTGGGCTCGGGGCCTGCCGGTTACTCCGCGGCGGTCTACGCGGCGCGCGCGAATCGCAAGCCGCTCTTGCTCTCGGGATTGCAGCCGGGCGGCCAGCTGATGACGACGACGGAAGTCGACAACTGGCCGGGCGACGTCGAGGGATTGCTCGGCCCGGATCTGATGGATCGCATGCGTCGCCACGCGGAGCGATTCGCCGTCGAGATCGCATCGGACCATGTCCTGCGCGTCGATCTTTCGAAGCGCCCGTTCCATCTCGTCGCCGAAGGCGGCGAATACAGCTGCGATGCGCTCATCATCGCGACCGGAGCTTCGGCCCGTTACCTCGGCCTCGACTCGGAGACGCAATTCCGCGGCCGCGGCGTCTCTGCCTGCGCGACCTGCGACGGCTTCTTCTACCGTGATCACAAGGTCGTCGTCGTCGGCGGCGGCAATACTGCCGTCGAAGAGGCGATCTACCTGACGAACATCGCAAAGCACGTGACGCTCGTGCACCGCCGCGACAAGCTTCGCGCCGAAGCCATCCTCCAGGACCGCATCCGCGCGCTCGCGGACCAGGGCAAGGTTTCCTTCCTCTGGGACCACGCCGTGGACCAGGTGTTGGGCAACGAGCAAGGGGTCACGGGACTGCGCGTGCGCTCGACGAAGACCGGCGCCACGCGCGACCTCCACGTGACCGGCGTCTTCATCGCGATCGGGCATACGCCGAACACCGAGCTGTTCCAGGGGCAGCTCACGATGAAGGAGGGCTACATCACCGTGCGGACCGGAAACTCGGGCGACGCGACCGCAACCAGCGTGCCGGGCGTGTTCGCGGCCGGGGATGTCGCGGACCATGTCTATCGGCAGGCGGTGACTTCCGCCGGCACCGGCTGCATGGCCGCGCTCGACGCCGACCGATACCTCGAGCGGGTCGCGACCGGCTGAGCCGTGAAGGCGCGCATCGCACGCTCGCTCGCGGATGTGGATGCGGCTGAGTGGAACGCGCTGCCGGGCGCCGAGGCGCCTTTCCTTCGACACGAGTTCCTGTTCGCGCTGGAGCGCTCCGGGTGCGCGACGCCGGCGACCGGCTGGGACGCGCACCATGTGCTGCTCCTGACGCGAGAGGGTCGACTGTGCGGCGCCATGCCGCTCTACCGGAAATCGCACTCCTGGGGCGAGTTCGTGTTCGATTTTGCCTGGGCGGAGGCGTATCACCGCGCCGGCATTCGTTATTACCCGCGGCTCGTGTGCGCGGTTCCCTTCACGCCTGCGACGGGCCCTCGCCTGCTGGCTGCGGATGCCGCCAGTCTCGACGCCCTCCTCGCCGGCGCTCGCGGACTCCTCGAGCCCGTCGGCGCTTCGTCCCTGCACGTGCTCTTTCCGGCGCCCCATGACCGCGAATGCCTCGAGACCGCCGGTCTCATGCCGCGCCTCGATTGCCAGTTTCACTGGAAGAACGAAGGCTACTCGTCGTTCGACGATTTCCTCGCGGGCTTCACCGCCGAGAAGCGCAAGAAGCTCAAGCGCGAGCGGCGCCGCGTCGCCGAGGCCGGCATCGAGTGCCGCACGCTGTCCGGCCACGAACTTGATGAGGCAACGCTCGACGTCATCTTCCGCCTGCACGCCATGACGTTCGCGCGCTACGGCCACGCGCCCTACCTGAATCGCGAGTTCTTCGGATACCTGGCGGACGCGATGCCCGGTGCGCTCGTGGTGGAGCTCGCCACGCACGGTGGCGAGGCAGTGGCCTGCACCATCTCGCTGCGTGGGAGCGACACGCTCTATGGTCGCTACTGGGGTGCAAGCGGCGATTTCCACAGCCTGCACTTCGAGCTCTGCTACTACCGCGGGATCGAGTACTGTATCCGCGAGGGACTGGCGCGCTTCGAGCCCGGCACGCAGGGCGAGCACAAGCTCCTCCGGGGATTCCTGCCGACGCCCGTGTGGTCACTGCACGAGATCGCGGACCCGGATTTCGCGCAAGCCATCGGCGACTGGCTCGCGCAGGAGCGAGCGGCGCGCCTCGAGTGGCTGCGGGAAGCCGCCTGGCACCTGCCCTTCCGGCGCGCAGACATCCCGGCTAGGCTCAATCCCGATGTCCGGCATCGCCTGGCTGCAGAAGACTGACCCGCCGACGGCGCTGCCGCCCACTTCGCGCGCGCTCATCGAGCCGAATGGCCTGTTGGCGGTCGGCGGCGCGCTGACGCCGGAATGGCTCATCCATGCCTATCGGCACGGCGTCTTCCCCTGGTACTCCGCAGAGCAGCCGATACTCTGGTGGGCGCCGGATCCGCGCGCCGTATTGTTTCCGGACGAATTCCGCATCTCTCGGAGCCTCAAGCGCTCGATCGCGAAGCGCGGGTACGAGACACGGGTCAACACCGCCTTCAATGAGGTCATTGAGGCCTGTGCGGGGCCCAGGCACGGCATGCCGGGCACCTGGATCACGCGCGAGATGCACCTGGCCTACGTGCTCCTGCACCGCCGTGGCCTCGCGCATTCCTTCGAGACCTGGCAGGAAGACCGCCTCGTCGGCGGGCTTTACGGTGTAGGACTCGGCCGCGTATTTTTCGGGGAATCGATGTTCACGCGTGAATCAGACGCGTCAAAGGTTGCGCTCGCGCGCCTCGTCGCGGAGTGCCTCGCGCGGCACGTGCCGCTGATAGACTGCCAGATGCCGAGCCCCCACCTCGCGAGCCTCGGCAGCCGCAATATCCCGCGCTGGGAATTCGAGTCGAAGCTCGGCGCGCTGATCGACTCCCGCGCCCCGGTGTGGCGGGAAAGATACTCGTAATTGCGCCTCCGTGCCGCGTACGGCACAATCCGCGCGGTTTCCGCGACAGCACCGGGGCGTATGGCGAAAGAAGAGGCAATCCAGATGGAAGGCGAGGTCGTCGAGACCCTGCCGAACACCACGTTTCGCGTGCGCCTGCAGAACGATCACGTCGTGACTGCTCACATCTCCGGAAAGATGCGCAAGCACTACATCCGGATCCTGACGGGCGACACGGTCACCGTCGAGCTGACGCCCTACGACCTCACGAAGGGCCGGATCATCTACAGAGCTCGATGAAATAAAGGGGACGCGCCCCTTTAACGTCGGAACTATGGCAGCGGACGTGGCCTCGCGTTGAAGGGGCGCGTCGCCTTTATTTCAGTCCTGTCCGAGAAGTTCCGGCGCCTTCGCGGGCCGGATATCGAGCGCGAGCTCTTCACCGCCGGGCGCGAGAGTGACGCGCACGCTGCCGCCGTTGGCGAGCCGGCCGAACAGCAATTCCTCCGCAAGCGGCCGCTTGACGTGGTCCTGGAGCACCCGCGCCATCGGCCGCGCTCCCATCTTCGGGTCGTAGCCCCGCGTCGCGATCCAGCGCCGGGCATCGTCGTCCACCGTGAGCGCGACGCCCTTCTGCTCGAGCTGGGCCTCGACTTCGATCACGAGCTTGTCCACCACACGTTCGATGGTCACCGGATCGAGCGGCGCGAACTGGATGATCGCGTCGAGGCGGTTCCTGAACTCGGGCGAAAAGATCTTTCGAACCGCCTCCATGCCGTCGGTCGCGTGGTCCTGCTGCGTGAATCCGATGCTGCTGCGGCTCATCTCGATCGCGCCCGCGTTCGTCGTCATCACGATGATGACGTGCCGGAAATCCGCCTTGCGACCGTTGTTGTCCGTCAGCGTGCCGTGGTCCATCACTTGCAGCAGCAGGTTGTAGACTTCGGGGTGCGCCTTCTCGATCTCGTCGAGCAGCAGCACGCAGTGCGGATGCTTTGCGACCGCCTCGGTCAGGAGCCCGCCCTGGTCGAAGCCGACATAGCCCGGCGGCGCGCCGATGAGCCGCGACACCGTGTGGCGCTCCTGGTATTCCGACATGTCGAAGCGCAGGAACTCGACGCCGAGCGCGATCGCGAGCTGGCGCGTGACCTCGGTCTTGCCGACGCCGGTCGGCCCCGCAAACAGGAAGCTGCCGACCGGGTGCCGCTCGTCGCCAAGGCCCGCGCGCGACATCTTGATCGCCGCCGCGAGCGCGTCGATCGCCGCGTCCTGGCCGAAGATCACGAGCTTGAGGTTGCGCTGCAGGTTCGCAAGCACCTCGCGGTCGGAGGTCGAAACGTTCTTCGCCGGAATGCGCGCAATGCGGGCGACAACCGCCTCGACGTGTGCAACCGTCACGGTCTTCTCGCGCTCGGCCTCCGGCTTGAGCCGCAGCGAGGCGCCGGCCTCGTCGACGACGTCGATCGCCTTGTCCGGCAGGTGGCGGTCGTTGATGTGGCGCTCGGCGAGTTCCGCCGCCGCGACCAGGGCGTCATCGGCGTAGGAAATGCCGTGGTGCTCCTCGAATCGGGTCTTGAGGCCGCGCAGGATCTCGATGGTCTCGGCGACCGAGGGCTCGACCACGTCGATCTTCTGGAAGCGCCGCGCGAGCGCGTGGTCCTTCTCGAAGATGCCGCGGTACTCCTGGTAGGTCGTCGAGCCGATGCAGCGCAGCTCGCCGCTCGCCAGGACCGGCTTGATGAGGTTCGAGGCGTCCATCACGCCGCCTGAGGCCGCGCCCGCGCCGATGACCGTGTGGATCTCGTCGATGAAGAGGATCGCTCCGGGCCTCTTCTTGAGCTCGCTGACGACGCCCTTCAGCCGCTTCTCGAAGTCGCCGCGGTACTTCGTGCCCGCGATCAGGGCGCCCATGTCGAGTGCGTAGATCGTGCAGCCGGCGAGGACGTCGGGAACCTTCTTTTCCACGACGAGCCGCGCGAGACCCTCGGCGATCGCGGTCTTGCCGACACCCGCCTCGCCCACGTAGAGCGGATTGTTCTTGCGGCGCCGGCACAGGATCTCGATGGTCCGCTGGACCTCGAGCTGGCGGCCGATCAGCGGGTCCACACGCCCGGCCAGGGCCTGGGAGTTCAGGTTGACCGTGTATTTCTCGAGCGCGCCGCCCGCAGGTTCCTCGGTGCCCTCGCGCTCGCCTGCGGAGCCCTCCTCGCGCGCCGCTTCGCGGCTTTCGCCGGACGAAGGCAGTCCGTGCGAGATGAAGTTGACGACGTCGAGGCGGGTGACGTCCTGCAGTGACAGCAGGTACGCGGCGTGCGACTGCTTCTCGCTGAAGATCGCGACCAGCACGTTCGCAACCGTCACTTCCTTCTTGCCGCTCGACTGCACGTTGAAAACCGCGCGTTGCAAGACTCGCTGGAAGCCGAGCGTCGGCTGCACCTCGCGGTCATCCTCCGCGGCGAGCGCAGGCGTCGTTTCGTCGATGAATTTCTGGAGCTCGCGCTGGAGGCGCTCGATGTCGGCGCCGCAGGCTTTCAGGATCTCGCGCACGCGCGGGGCGTCGAGGATCGACAGGAGCAGGTGCTCCACCGTCATGTACTCGTGGCGCGCGTCACGGGCCTTCTGGTAGGCCTCGTTCAGGCAGTATTCGAGCTCACTCGAGAGCAATCAGGTCTCCTCCATCGTGCACAGCAGCGGATGCTGGTGCTGCCGCGCGTACGTCATCACCTGCGCCACCTTCGTCTCCGCGATCTCGAAGGTGAAGACACCGCAGACGCCCTTGCCCTTCGTGTGGACCTCGAGCATCACGCGCGTCGCTCGCGTCCGGTCGAAGCTGAAGATCCGCTCCAGCACGTCCACCACGAATTCCATCGGCGTGTAATCGTCATTCAACAGCACCACCTGGTACAGCGGCGGCTTGCGCAGCTTGGGCTGGGCCTCCTCGACCACGAGGTCGAGGCCGCCTTGCCCAAGCTCCCGATCCTTGTCCGTCGCCACCGCGTTCCGTCCTTCCTTCGCCTTCGGCTCATTTATAGGGGCCGGCCCCCGGTCGCACAAGTGACGGGTCCGTCATTCGCCAATCGGCGACACCGGAGCGATCCCAGTTTGAGAAGTGTCGCACAAGTGCCCGCAGTTCCTTCGGTTTCCAGCCGCTTATCGCCTTGTGGGGCCGCGCCGCCAACCCGTATCATGGCGCGGTTTCCCGGGCTGTCGGACCCATCACCGGATGCAGCTAGTCGACCGTATCGTCGCGCCATGGCGCCGCCCGGCGGGCGGTGCGGCCTCGGGCGTGGCCGGCGCCGCGCCCACGCTCGTCAGCTTCATCTTCGTCCTCGTCATCGCGGCCCAGCTTGCCGCCCTCCTCTGGCGGGTGCTCGGCTCCTCGGAGGACTCCGCGACTCCGGCGCCCGTCGTCACCGCCCCAGCGCCGGCGGTCGACCTCAATGCGATCGTGAACGCCCATCTCTTCGGGGTTGCGGCCGCGTCCGGCGATCCGTCCGACGCGCCGGCAACTGCGGCGAACCTGACACTGACCGGCACGCTCGCGGGACGCGAGCCGGAAAATGGGTGGGCCATCATCGGCGCGAACGGCCAGTCCGCTCGCGTCTACGCGACCGGTGCCTCGCTGCCGGGCGGCTCGAAGCTGTTCGCGGTCTACCCCGATCGCGTCATCCTCGATCGTAATGGCTCGCGCGAGTCGCTCCTCCTGCCGCGCCTTGCAGGCGCCGGCCCGGGCTTCACGCCCCGCGTCGCGTCGCGGAACTCCGCGGCTCCGGCAAGCGACGGCTCGCTCGCCGACAACGTGCGGCAGATCCTGGCGCAGAATCCCGCCGCGGGCGGCGAACTCCTCCGGCCGCAGCCGGTCTTCGCCGGCGGCTCGCTGCGCGGCTATCGCGTCTATCCAGGCCGCAACCGCGCGCAATTCGCGCAGCTCGGCCTGCAGCCGGGCGACCTCGTGCTCGCCGTGAACGGCGCGGCGCTCGATGATCCCAACCGCGGCCTCGAGACCCTGCGCGGCATCGGCCAGGGCGGGGCGGTGACTCTAACCGTCGACCGGGGCGGCCAGCAGCAGCAGCTGACGATCGACCCCACGGCCGTGGTGCAGGAAATGCAGCAGGCCGCGCAGCCGGCGCCACAGCCGGACGAGCCTGAAGAAGAAGTGGAAGAGGCAACCGAGTGAAGGGCCGGCACCCAAGGAATGACGCCATGACCCGATTCATCCGGCTGGCCGCCCTGCTCTGCCTGACGCTGCCGCTGGCCGCCGGCGCGCAGCAGGGCGCGCAGATCACGCCCAATTACAAGGACGCCGACCTCGGACAGGTCATCGAGGCGGTCAGCCAGGTCACGGGCAAGACCTTCATCGTCGACCCGCGCGTGCGCGCCCAGGTGACGATGCTGTCGACGACGCCCATGAACCCGGCAGCCTTCTACGAGGCTTTCCTCGCGATCCTGCAGGTGCACGGCTTCATCGCGGTCCCGCAGGGCAACGTCATCAAGATCCTGCCGGACGCGACGGCACGCCAGGTGCCGGCGAACGACCTGCCCGACCGCGTCAGCTCGACTTCCGACGAGATCGTGACCCAGGTGATGCAGGTGCGGAACATCTCGGCCGGGCAGCTCGTGCCGATGCTGAGGCCCATGATGCCGCAGTCGGCCCACCTCGCCGCCTACCCTAGCACCAACATGCTTATCATCTCGGACCGCGCCTCGAACGTGAATCGCATCATGCGGATCGTCCAGCGCATCGACCGCAGCGGGGACGGCGACATCGAGGTGATCCGCCTCGAGCACGCATCCGCCAACGAGATCGTGCGCGTGATCAATTCGCTCGCCGCCGCACAGGGCGCCGACGCAGGGGGCGGAGCGAAGGTGGTCGCCGACGAACGCACCAACAGCGTGCTGCTGAGCGGCGAGGAATCCGCCCGACTGCGCTTCCGCACGCTGGTCGCGCACCTCGACACGCCTCTCGAGGCCGGCGGCGACACCCAGGTTCGATACCTCCGCTACGCGGATGCCGAGAAGCTCGCCGCCAAGCTGAAGGAGCAGACGGGCGCCGCCGTCGCCGCCGCCGGCGGAGCGGCCGCCGCACAGGCCGCCGCAACCCCCGGCGGGGCCGACAAGTCGGTGACGATCTGGGCGGAGCCCGAGACCAACGCGCTCGTGATCACCGCGCCGCCGAAGACCATGCGCTCGCTGATGTCGGTGGTCGACCGCCTCGACGTGCGCCGCGCCCAGGTCATCATCGAGGCCATGCTGGTCGAGGTGTCGAACGACGCCTCGCGTGACCTCGGCGTGAACTGGATCGTCGACGGCTCGGGCGACAATTTCCTGGTCGGCCTCTTCAACCAGCCAATCGCGGGCACGAGCATCGCCGACATCGCGCGGGGCATCCAGGATCCCTCCTCGGTCACGACCGCGCCGGGCGGCCTCACGATCGGCGGCGGCCGCAACCAGGACTCCGGCACGAACTTCGCGGCGATCCTGCGCGCCCTCGCCTCGAACGGCGACACCAACGTCGTGTCGATGCCCTCGGTCATCACGCTCGACAACGAGGAGGCGCAGATCAAGGTGGCCCAGGAAGTGCCGTTCCTGACCGGGCAGTTCACGAACACCGGCGGCGCCGGCGGCGCAGTCAATCCGTTCCAGACGATCGAGCGCAAGGAAGTCGGCAACATCCTGAAGATCACGCCGCAGATCACGGACGAGGACACGATCCTCCTCAAGATCGAGCAGGAGGCGTCAGGCATTGCCGCCGCTGCCGCGCAGGTCTCGAGCACCGATCTCGTCACAAACAAGCGCACGATCTCGACGCGCGTGCTCGTCGACGATGGCGGCATGATCGTCCTTGGCGGCCTCATCGAGGACCGCCTGACCGAGAGCGAGAGCCGCGTTCCCGTGCTCGGCAAGATCCCGGTCATCGGCGCCCTCTTCCGCGTACGGAACACGCAGAAGACCAAGACGAACCTGATGGTTTTCATCCGCCCGCGCGTGCTGCGCACGGCGGAGCAGGCCGCGATCGAGACGAACTCGAAATACAACTACCTGCGGGACCTGCAGCTCGGGCGGAACGACGGCAAGGTGCGGATGATCCCGGGCGCGAAGCAGCCGACACTGCCGCCGCTGGTCGGGCCCACCCAGCCCACGCAGCTGCCGCCGCCGCCGGCGAACCTGGAATCCTTCTCGCCGGTCAACCCGCCGCCGAAGCCCGCGGCGCCGCCAGCGACGCCAGCGCAGCCGCCGCCCACCGAGGAGACGCCGCCGAAGCCGCCGCCTCCCCAGGAGTCGCCGCCGCAGTGACCGGGGCCGCTCGATGATCGCGGGCACGCCGAAACCGATCGCGCCCGTCGGCCGACTGCCATTCGCGTTCGCGAAGCGCCACGGCGTGCTTGTTCGCGGCGTCGCCGACGGCAAGGCTCAGGTCGTCTACCGCGAGGGCGCCTCGCCCGCCGCCGTCGCCGAGCTCCGACGCTTCCTCGGGATTCCGCTAGTCATCGAGCGGGTCGCCGAGAGCGCGTTCGACGAGCTGCTGCGCAAGGCCTACGAGGGCGGCAGCGGCGAGGCCGGCCAGATCGTCGAAGGCATGGAAGGCGAGACGGACCTCGCCGGGCTCGCCGAGGGGCTGCCGGAGCCTTCCGACCTGATGGAGAGCGAGGATGACGCGCCCGTCATCCGCCTCATCAACGCCGTGCTTTCGCAGGCGATCAAGGAGAACGCTTCCGACATCCACATCGAGCCGTACGAGAACCGGCTCGTGATCCGGTTTCGCGTCGACGGCGTGCTGCGCGAGGTGCTGCAGACCAAGCGCCAGGTGGCACCCCTCCTCATCTCGCGCGTCAAGGTCATGTCGCGCCTCGACATCGCCGAGAAGCGCCTGCCGCAGGACGGCCGCATCAGCCTTCGCATCGCGGGCCGCGCAGTCGACGTCCGCGTCTCGACGATTCCGTCGGGGCATGGCGAGCGCGTCGTGCTTCGACTGCTCGACAAGCAGGCGGGCCGGCTTGACCTCGCCTCGCTCGGCATGGAGCCGCGCGTCCAGGGCATGGTGGACGACCTCATCCACAAGCCGCACGGCATCATCCTCGTCACCGGGCCGACCGGCTCCGGCAAGACGACGACGCTCTACGCCGCGCTCGAGCGGATCAACGACCGCACGCGCAACATCATGACCGTCGAGGACCCGATCGAGTACTACATCGACGGCATCGGGCAGACCCAGGTCAACACCAAGGTGGAGATGACTTTCGCGCGCGGACTGCGCGCGATCCTCCGCCAGGACCCGGACGTCGTGATGGTGGGCGAGATCCGCGACACGGAGACCGCGCAGATCGCGGTCCAGGCCTCGCTCACGGGCCACCTCGTGCTCTCGACGCTTCACACGAACACCGCGGTCGGCGCGGTCACGCGCCTGCGCGACATGGGCGTCGAGCCCTTCCTGCTGGCCTCGACGCTCCTCGGCGTCGTCGCCCAGCGCCTGGTCCGTGTCCTCAACCCGGACACTCGCATCGGCTACCCGCCCGGCGAGTACGAGTCGAAGCTCTTGGGCCTGACGCAGGCGGACGCCGGACGTGCAACGATCTACCGCCCCGGCGCGGACTCGGGCAACGGGTATCGCGGACGCACCGGCATCTACGAGCTCGTGATCATCAACGACCGGATGCGGGTCATGATCCACGACGGCGCCGGCGAGCACGAGCTCGAGCGTGAGGCGCGGCAGGTCACGTCGGGCATCCGCGATGACGGCCGCACCAAGGTGCTCTCGGGCGCCACCTCCCTCGAGGAGCTGTTCCGCGTCGCCCGCGAGGAGTGATGGCCGCCTACGAATACACCGCGCTCGACGCTTCCGGGCGGGAGCAGCGCGGCATCCTCGACGGCGACAGCGCGCGCCAGGTCCGGCAGCTGCTGCGCGAGCAGGCGCTGCTGCCGGTCACGGTAACCGAGGTCAGCGACGCGCCGGCGCCGAAAGCGTTTTCGTTCTCGTTCGGCAACCGCATCGGCGCGGGCGACCTCGCGCTGCTCACGCGACAGCTGGCGACGCTGGTGCGCTCCGGAATCCCGCTCGAAGAGGCGCTGCTCGCCGTCTCCCAGCAGAGCGAGAAAGCCCGGGTTCGGGGCGTCATCGCGGGCGTGCGCGCTCGCGTCATGGAAGGCCGCACGCTCGCCGAGGGCCTCGCGGCCTTCCCGACCGTATTCCCGGAGATCTACCGCGCAACCGTATCGGCTGGCGAACAGTCGGGGCATCTCGACGCCGTGCTCGAGCGCATGGCGGACTACACCGAAAACCGCCAGGTGCTCCAGCAGAAGATCCGCAACGCCATGATCTACCCGGTGCTCCTGACCGTCGTCTGCCTCGGCATCGTCGGGCTCCTGCTCGGCTACGTCGTGCCCGAAGTGGTCCGGGTCTTCGAGGCCGGCGACCGCCCCCTGCCCATCCTGACGCGCATGCTGATCGCCGCGTCCGATTTCCTGCGCGCCTGGTGGTGGCTGCTCCTCATCGTGATCGTCGGCGCGACCTGGGGCTTCCGGCGCTGGCTGCGCGACGAGGCCGCGCGGATGCGCTACGACGCCTTCAAGCTGCGGCTGCCGCTGGTCGGCCGCATCACGCGCGGCAACAACGCCGCCCGCTTCGCCCGGACGCTGTCGATCCTCGCCGCGAGCGCGGTACCGGTTCTCGAGGCGCTCCGCATCGCGGCCGAGGTCGTCACCAACACGAAGATGCGGCGCGCGGTCCAGGACGCGGCCGTGCGCGTGCGCGAGGGCGCGCCGATCGCGCGTTCCCTGGGAGCGAGCAAGCTGTTCCCGCCGATGCTCGTGCACCTCGTCGCGAGCGGCGAGACGAGCGGCGAGCTCGAGGCGATGCTCGAGCGCGCCGCCGACAACCAGGAACGCGAGCTCGACGGCGTGGTCAATACCGCAGTCGGCATCCTGGGTCCGGTGATGATCCTGTTGATGGGCGGTTTCGTTTTCGTGATCGTCATCGCGCTTCTGCTGCCGATTTTCCAGCTGAACCAATTGGTGCGCTGAGACCCCTTGCGGACGGAGCCTGCGCGCCTTATAAGTCGGCCCGCAGTGACCCTGGACTGGTCGCATGAGCGAGAAGCCCAAGGAAGAATTCGAGGACGAAGAGCCCGACGAGCTCGAGGAAGCGGCGGAAGACCTCGACGTCGACCAGCTCATGCGGGATTTCGACACCCGCAAGCGTCGCGGCGCACGCAACGCCGGGAACGAGCCCGCGTGGCGCAAGCTCGAGCGGATCCGCGAAGACAAGCGCACCGCGGGCCTCCTGTCGGACTTCGATGACTACGATGTCGATGAGACGGGCGCCGGCCCCGTCAAGAAGCCGCGGTCCGTTCCGACGCGCCGGCGCTAGCGAAAGCTCCTTGCCTTCGTATTGAGGCTGCCGAGGAGCGCCGAGCGGTCCTCCAGGGCGTCGACCACGACGTGGCGAACGTCCCCCTCCCGCTGCAGCTGCCCCCGGACCCCCAGGAGGCGTGCGCCCAGCATCGCCTTGCGGTGTGCATCCGCGATCCGGCTCCATACCACGAGGTTCACGTAGCCCGTCTCATCCTCCAGCGTCACGAAGATGACGCCCCCGGCGCTGCCCGGCCGCTGGCGCGTGACGACGATGCCGCCGGTCCGCACCGGGGCACCATCCGGGAGCGCCGCCACCTCCGCAGCCGTCAGCCAGCCATCGCCTTCGAGCAGCGCCCGGAGAAGCGCGAGCGGGTGCCGCGCCAGCGTGAAGCCGAGCGCGCGATAGTCCGCGACGATGTCCTCCCCTTCGGTCGGCGCGGCAAGGAGCGGGACACCTTCGTCCCGCTCCGCAACCGGCACGAGCGGGAGCGCCGGCTCGACGCCCAGCACGGCCCAGGCGGCGCGGTGGCGGTGGCCGGCAAGGCCCGCGAGCGCGCCGGCCGCTGCGAGCGCCGACAGCTCGCGCCGGCCGAGGGCCGCGCGGCGCGCGAGCTCCGCCACCCGGCCGAACCGTCCGTCGGAGCGTGCCGACACGATCCGCTCCGCCGCCTTGCGGGGCAGGCTTCCCACGCGATCGAGGCCGAGGCGGAGCGCGACGGTCCCGTCTCCGGGATCCTCGAGCCTCGACTCGACGGCGCTCGCATTGACGTCCACGGGCAGCACCGCGACGCCGTGGGTGCGCGCGTCGCGCACGAGCTGCGCCGGCGCATAGAAGCCCATCGGCTGGCTGTTGAGGAGCGCACAGCAGAACGCGGCCGGCTCGTGGTGCTTCAGCCAGGCGGAGACATAGACGAGAAGCGCAAAGCTCGCCGCGTGCGACTCCGGGAAGCCGTACTCACCGAAGCCGAGGATCTGCTGGAAGATCCGGTCGGCGAACTCCGCGCTGTAGCCCTTCGACCGCAGGCCGGCCTTGAGCTTCTCCTCGAATGGCTCGAGGCCACCGCGACGCTTCCAGGCCGCCATCGCGCGCCGCAGCCGGTCCGCCTCGCCCGGCGTGAAGCCCGCCGCCTCCACCGCAAGCTGCATCACCTGCTCCTGGAAGATCGGCACGCCGAGGGTGCGCTTCAGGACGTGCTCCACTTCCGGACCCGGGTAGTCGACCTTCTCCTCCTTGTTCCGGCGCCGGAGGTAAGGGTGCACCATCTGGCCCTGGATCGGCCCCGGCCGGACGATCGCAACCTCAATGCAGAGGTCGTAGTAGCAGCGCGGCTTCAGCCGCGGCAGCATCGCCATCTGCGCGCGCGACTCGATCTGGAACACGCCCACCGTGTCGGCGCGGCAGATCATCCCGTACACCTCCGGGTCCTCGGCCGGGACGTCGGCGATCCGCAGCTCGCGGCCGCGGCGCGACGAGACGAGCGCGAGCGCGCGGCGGATCGCGGTCAGCATCCCGAGCCCCAGCACGTCCACCTTGAGCAGCCCGAGCTCGTCGAGGTCGTCCTTGTCCCACTGGATGACCGTGCGCTCGGGCATCGCCGCGTTCTCGACGGGCACGAGCTCTTCGAGCGGGCCGCGCGAGATCACGAAGCCGCCGGTGTGCTGTGACAGGTGCCGGGGGAACCCGACCAGCTCGCGCGTGAGCGCGAGCAAACGCGCGACGGGCGGGCTTGCCGTGTCGAAGCCGGCGTCGCGGATGCGCGAGTCGTCGGACTCATGGCCGTCCCACCACTGCATGCCGTGCGCGAGGCGGTCGACCTGGGACGCGTCGAAGCCGAGCGCCTTGCCGACGTCGCGCACGGCGCTCTTCGGCCGGTAGCAGATCACCGTCGCGGTGAGCGCGGCGCGCTGGCGCCCGTACTTGGCATAGAGGTACTGGATCACCTCCTCGCGCCGCTCGTGCTCGAAATCGACGTCGATGTCGGGCGGCTCGTTGCGCTCGCGCGAGATGAAGCGCTCGAACAGCACGGACATGCGCGCGGGGTCGACCTCCGTGATGCCGAGCGCGTAGCACGCAGCCGAGTTCGCCGCCGAGCCGCGGCCCTGGCATAGGATGCCGCGCGCGCGCGCGAACTCGATGAGGTCGTGCACGGTCAGGAAGTAGCGCTCGTAGCCGAGTTCGGCGATCAGCGCGAGCTCGCGCTCGATCAGCCGCGCGACCGGGGCGGGCGTCCCCGCCGGCCAGCGACGCGCCGCTCCCTCGCCGACCAGGCGGCGCAGGTGCGCGGCGGGCGTCGTGCCGGCAGGCACGATCTCCTCCGGGTATTCGTAGCGCAGCTCGTCGAGCGAGAACCGGCATCGCCCGGCGATCTCCCGCGTCGCGTCGACGAGCGGCGGCGGGTACGACGCCCTGATCTCCCCGAGCGGGCGCAGCGTCCGCTCACCGTTCGGGTGGAGCGCATGGCCGGCGCGCGCGACCGTTGTCCCGAGGCGCACGGCGGTCAGCACGTCCTGCAGCGCCCGGCGCCGGCGCTGGTGCATGTGCACGTCGCCGGCCGCGACGGCAGGCAGCCCGAGCTCGCGCGCGAGCGCAGAGAGCCGCTCGAGCCGCTCGCTGTCGCGACCCCCGGCGGTGAGCTCGACC
>DATJFN010000045.1:0-10276 GCA_035495635.1 Steroidobacteraceae bacterium
CGCGTCCGCGGGCGAGAGGCGCCGCTCGCGGCGACCCGCCAGCCGCTCCGGCTTCCAGTTCGGGATGGCCCAGTCCCAGGTCTCGCGCACCGACGCGTGCGCGAGCTCGGGCGGGGGCGCCTGCTCGAGCCAATCCAGAACCCTGAACAACTGCCGCTGCGCCGCTTCCGGGGTGAGCGGCAGCGAGCGCCTCGATTTTGCGAGCTTGTGGCCATCGGGTTCGACGAGCACGGGCAGGTGCCCGTAGCGGGGCGTTCGAAAACCTAGGTAGCGCTGGAGCAGGATCTGGCGCGGTGTCGAGGAGAGGAGATCCGCGCCGCGGACCACTTCGGTCACCCCTTGCCGCTCGTCGTCCACGACCACGGCGAGGTGGTAGGCGAATGGCCCGTCGCGTCGGCGCACGACGAAGTCCCCCGCCTCGAAACGGCAGTCCTGGCGGATCGGGCCTTGAAGGGCGTCTTCGAATTCGACCGCGGGCTCCTCCTGATCGATCGCGAGGCGCATCGCATGCGGCCCTGTCACGGCGGTGGGGTCTCTTCGGCACGTGCCCGGGTAAACCGGCTCTGCGCCCGGATCAGCCATCTGGGCGGCCGCCAGCGTTGCCCGGCTGCATCGGCACGGGTAAACGCGGTGGCGCGCGTGCAGGGCCGTGAGGGCGTCTGCATACCAGTCGATTCCACTAGACTGGAAATAGACGGTTCCATCCCATTCGAATCCGAATCGCTCGAGCGTCGAAAGGAACTCGTCCGCAAGACCCGGAATGCAGCGCTCGCGATCGAGGTCATCAATGCGGAGCAGCCACCGGCCCTTGGCGTGGCGCGCGCTCAGGTAGCTCCCGGCAGCAGCCAGGAGAGAGCCGAGGTGAAGTGGGCCTGAAGGAGTCGGCGCGAATCGGCCGCAAGGAGCCGCGGCGTCAGCGGTACCAATCGTCGCGGTCGCCGTACTGCTTCTCGCGGCGTTCGCGCCGCTCCTGGGCTTCGAGGCAAAGCGTCGCGACAGGCCGTGCTTCCAGGCGCTTCACGCCGATTGGCTCGCCCGTCTCATTGCAGTAACCGTAGGTGCCGTCCTCGATCCGGCTGAGCGCCTCTTCGATCTTGCGAATCAGCTTGCGCTCGCGGTCGCGCGTACGTAGCTCCAGGGCGAACTCGGACTCGAGCGTCGCGCGGTCGTTGGGATCCGGCGGGTTCGCGGCCTCGTCCTTCATGTGCGACATGGTGCGGTCAACCTCTTCCATAAGGTCGCGCTTCCAGCTGCTCAGGATGCCGCGAAAATGGTCGAGCTGGTCGCGGCCCATGTACATCTCGCCCTTTCGCTCGCGATAGGGGCGGACGTTGCGGGGGCCGAGCAGCAGGTTGTGCGTCGTCGTTCCCTCTTCATCTTCGTCGCCGGTTCCCGGCCGGCGGACGGCGCGCGGCTGCAGCGCGGTAAAAGTCGCGCGCGCTTCGGCTACGACGCCAGGCGTCGATACAGGCCTCATCCTGTTCAGGCTGGAATCGCGCTCAGCCGGCGCACCATTGGCCGCCTTGCCGCCGCGCACGACGGATTTTGGCGCCGGCGCGACGCGAGACTTGGCCTTGGCCGGCTTCGCGGGCTTGGCTCGAACCGCGGCCACTTTTGCGGCCTTGCGGGGCGGGGCTTTTGCCGCCTTGCGGGGTGCGGGCGCCTTGCGCGGCGCAGCCTTTACGGCGGACTTTTTGGTACGGGAAGCCTTCTTGGCAGGCATCAAGTTCTCCGGGCCGGTTCAATCGAGCGCCGGATTATAGCCCTCGCGATTGCGGGGTCCAGTGCCATTAACGCTCACCGGCCGCAGGCTTTGGGTCAGGGCAAGCTGACGGGCGGCGGCGCCGTCCAGCCGTCCTGTCGGTGCTCGGCGACAACGGTCGTGTAAAGGCCTCCACGCACGTTGAAATGGGCCGCGAGCCGCAGGAACTTCGGCTTCAGCGCGCCCGCGAGGAGATCCGTGATCTCGTTCGTTACCGCCTCGTGGAATGCACCGCGATCGCGGAACGACCAGACGTAGAGCTTGAGCGACTTGAGCTCGACGCACAGCTGGTCCGGCACGTACTCGAGCTCGAGCGTCGCGAAGTCCGGCTGGCCCGTGCGCGGGCATAGGCACGTGAACTCCGGAATGCGGATGCGAATCGTGTAATCGCGACCCGGCTGCGGATTCGGAAACAGTTCGATCTCGCGGGACGGTGCGGCTTTGCTCATGCCAAACGGTTGCGGTCGTCGTCAATTGCGGGCGGTTAATCTACACTAGCCGGAATGCGCCTTGCCAGGATACGACTCGCCGGTTTCAAGTCCTTCGTCGATCCCACCACCGTTTCTTTTCCCTCCAACCTGACCGGCGTCGTCGGTCCCAACGGCTGCGGCAAGTCGAACATCATCGACGCCGTGCGCTGGGTGATGGGAGAGATCTCCGCGAAGCACCTGCGCGGCGATTCCATGACCGACGTGATCTTCAACGGCTCTCGCAGCCGCAAGCCGATCGGCAGCGGCTCGGTCGAGCTCGTCTTCGACAACAGCGACGGCAAGCTCGCGGGCGCCTACGCCGGCTACGCCGAGGTTTCCCTCAAGCGCCTGGTTTCGCGGGACGGCAACTCGACCTATTTCATCAACGGGACGAAGTGCCGCCGCAAGGACATCACGCATCTCTTCCTCGGCACCGGCCTCGGCTCGCGCAGCTACGCGATCATCGAGCAGGGGATGATCTCGCGCCTCATCGAGGCGCGCGCGGAGGACATGCGCGCGTTCGTCGAGGAGGCGGCCGGGATTTCCCGCTACAAGGATCGCCGGCGCGAGACGGAGAACCGCATCTCGCACACGCGCGAGAACCTCGAACGGCTCAACGACCTGCGCGAAGAGGTGGACAAGCAGATCCGCCACCTGCAGAGACAGGCGGGCATTGCGCGCCGCTACCAGGAAAGCATGGAGCGCAAGCGGCAGCTCCAGGCCGAGCTGCTGGCGCTCCGCATCCGCGATCTCGACGGCGACATCGCGGGCCGGCACTCGCTCGCGAACCAGCGGGAGACCGAACTGCAGGCGGCGATTGCCGACCTGCGGGCCGCAGAAGCGGCGGTCGAGCGCGCACGCTCCGAGCACATGGCGCGCTCGGACGAGCTCTCGGCCGTGCAGGGCCGGTACTACCAGGCCGGTGCCGACGCGACGCGGACGGAACAGGCCCTGCAGCACTCGCGCGAGCTGCGGCAGAGGCAGCGGACGGACTTGGAGCGCGTGAAGGCCGAACACTTGGAATCGAGCATGCTGGTGGGGCGCGACCGCGAGCAGCTCACCGAGCTGACGCGTTTCATCGCGCAGGCTGAGCCCGAGCTCGATGCCGCGCGCGCCAAGGAGGAAGCTGCGCGCGCGGCGCTCGCTCGGGCGGAAGAGGCGATGTCCGGCTGGCAGCAGCGCTGGGAGGCGTTCAGCCTGGAATCCGCGGATGCCACACGCAGCGCGCAAGTCGAGCAAGCGCGCATCCAGCAGATCGAGGCCGGCCTGCAGCGGCTACGCGCCCAGCGTGCGCGGCTTGCGGACGAGCTCGCCCAGCTCGAACGCACCGTCGCGGGCGCCCGACCGGAAGATTTCGCGGCAGCG
The DNA here is from genome assembly GCA_035495635.1 of Steroidobacteraceae bacterium. Taxonomy (GTDB): domain Bacteria; phylum Pseudomonadota; class Gammaproteobacteria; order Steroidobacterales; family Steroidobacteraceae; genus SCUD01. Next base: position 3,598 of record DATJFN010000045.1, read on the forward strand.
GAAGACGAGGCCTGCGAGCGCGGCCGCAAGGCACAGCGGGAACTGGATGATGCGCTGGCCACCTTGCATTCGCTGCGCGAAAGCGAGCGCGAGGGTGCCGTCGCCCTCGAGGCCGCGCGCACCGCACTGCAGGCCGCACAAGGCGAGTTCCTGACGATTGAGGCGGTCCAGAAAGCTGCGCTCGGTAAGGGCCGGGCAGGCACGGATGAATGGCTCGCGAGGCATAAGCTCGAAGCGCGCCCACGACTCGCACAGCAACTCGAGGTGGAGAGCGGTTGGGAGCGCGCCGTTGAAACGGCTCTCGGCAGCTACCTCGAGGCCGTCTGCGTGGACGGCACCGACTCCGTCGCGGAATCACTCGATGCGCTCAGTTCCGGACAGCTGACCATTGCGGATTCGGCGCGCACCTCGGTTGCGGAACGTGACAAGCATGCGCTGCTCACGCACGTGAGCGGGCCGGGCATCGTCGCGGATCTTCTTTCGGGCGTCATGGCCGTCGAGTCCTTGAAGGAAGCGATCGCGCGCCGCAAGTCGCTGCAAGCCGGGCAAAGCGTCATTACGCGCGGCGGCATCTGGCTGGGCCGCGGATGGGTGCGAGTGGCGCGCAGCGAGGCCGGGCACGCGGGCGTCATCGTGCGTGAGCAGGACCTGAAGCGCCTGCGGCGCGCCGTCACCGATCACGAAGGCAAGGCGACGAGCCTCGAACAGGGGCTCGCCGAAACGCGGTCGCGGCTGGCCGCGCTGGATGCGCGGCGCGACGAGCTCCACGCGACAGTCAATCGCCTCCACCACGACCTGGTGAACGTGCGCGGAGCCCACGAAGCCGTCCGATCGAAGGCGCAGCAGGTCGCGGACCGCATCGCGCGGCTTACCGGAGAAATCGCGCATCTCGACACGGATCTTTCGCGCGACGACGGCGAAGCCGGCAGTTGCCGCGCGCGGCTCGAGGCAGCGCTGGAGAACCAGCAACAGTTGTCGCGTCGTGGCGGCGGGCTCGAGCGCGAACGCGACGACGTGCGCACGGCCCACGGGGCGGCGCGCGAGTCCCATGCGACCGAGACCGAGGCATCGCAGCAGGTCCTGATCCGCGTCGAGTCCCAGCGCTCGACGCTTTCGACGCTTCGAACGAGCCTGCAACGGGCCAGCGAGCAGGCGCGCCAGCTCGACGCGCGCAGGATTGAACTGGAGGCACAGTTGGCGGACGGCGAGGCGCCGTTAGCGGATCTCGAGCGGCAGCTGCAGTCCTTTCTCGAGCAGCGGCTCGCGGTCGAAAGAGAGCTCGGCGAGGCTCGCCGTGCCGTCGAGGCGGCCGACGCCCAGGTGCGCGAGCTGGACCTCGCCCGCCAGAAAGTCGAAGCCGTCGTCGACTCGGCGCGCGCCGCGCATGCCGAGGTGAGCCTGGGAATGCAGGAAACGCGCGTTCGTCGCGAATCGCTGGTCGAGCAGTTTGCGGCGACGCAGTTCGATCTCGAGCAGGTCACGCACGGCCTTCCTGAAGATGCCACCGTCGTTGCCTGGGACCAGCAGCTCGCGGAAGTCATCGAGAGAATCGAGCGCCTTGGCGCGGTAAACCTCGCCTCGATCGATGAGCTTAAGGAGCAGAGTGAGCGGAAGGAATACCTCGACCGGCAGTTTGCCGACCTCTCCGACGCACTCAACACACTCGAGCAGGCGATCCGGAAGATCGACCGCGAAACGAGGGCGCGATTCCAGGATACGTTCGACCGGATCAATGCCGGCCTCAAGGACAAGTTCCCGCGGCTGTTCGCCGGCGGTGCCGCCTACCTCGAGCTGGTCGGCGACGACCTGCTGACCGCGGGCGTCGCCGTGATGGCGAGGCCGCCAGGCAAGCGCAACAGCACGATTCACCAGCTTTCCGGCGGCGAGAAGGCGCTGACCGCGGTCGCACTCGTCTTCTCGATCTTCGAGCTCAATCCGGCGCCGTTCTGCCTGCTCGACGAGGTCGACGCGCCGCTCGACGAGCACAACGTCGGCCGTTTCTGCGACATTGTCCGCGACATGTCCGAGCGCGTGCAGTTCGTCTTCATCACGCACAACAAGAACACGATGGAACTCGCGAGCCACCTGATCGGCGTGACGATGGGCGAGCCGGGCGTCTCGCGGCTGGTCGCCGTGGATGTCGACGAAGCGGTGCGGATGGCCGCGGTCGGCTAGCCAGGTGTGACGCCATGCCGGAGCTTCGTTGGATTCTGCTCGGAGCCGGCGTTGCGCTGATATTCGGCCTGTGGTGGTGGGAGACCCGGCGCCCCAAGCCACGCCCGCAGGATGCCCATGGTGAGTCGTTCCCTGACCAGGCGTCCGGGACCGCAATGGATGCGGAGAGCGAAACCACCGGACTCGCTGAGTCGGATCCCGAATATGCCTTCGCACCGACCATCGAGCGCGTTCGCGTCGCGCGCCGGCCGCCATTGATCGAGATCCCGGAAGACATGGAAGTGGACGTGTCTGAGTTTGTCGGCATCGACCGCCGTCACCCGGTCGAGCCCGCTTTCTCGGCCGAGCCCGAGACCACGATCGCGGGCGGATTCCACGAGGTCGCGAATGAGGAAGAGCCCGCGGTCCCGGACGTCGACGAGCAGGACGATCACCATCGTGCGCCGTGGGTGCGCACGCAGCCGCTGGAGCGCGACGAAGTTGCGCCAGTGCATGAGGAGGAGTCGCAGGAACCGCCACCCGCTGATGCGATGGAGCGTCGAACGGCGGAAGCGTCCAAGCAGCGAATCGTGGCGCTTCGCCTGGTCGCGCCCGGCGAGCGGTGGAATGGCGCGGAACTGCGCACCGCGCTTGAGTCCGAGGGACTGAGCTTCGGGCCATACTCGATCTTTCATCGCGAACGCGAGGACGGAAAGTCGCTCTTATTCGTCGCGAGCATGATGGAGCCGGGATCCTTCGACATCGCGCGCATGGATGAGCAGGAGTTTCCCGGCATCTCGCTGTTCGGCGTCGTGCCAGGACCGCTCGATGCCCCGTCGACGTTCGACCTGGTACTGTCGGTTGGCCGCAGCCTCGCGGACCGCATGAAAGGGCAGCTCCAGGACGAGCAGGGCAGCACGCTGACTGCGCAACGCATCCTCAATCTGCGCGAGGAGCTCGTCCACTTCGAGCATCGCAACCGACGGTTGCGGCGCAACTGATGAAGTCCGTGGCCGCCAGCGTGCAGCAGCGTGTCGCGCGGCTGCGCGCCGAGATCGACCGCCACAATTACCGCTATCACGTGCTCGACGACCCGGAAGTTCCGGATTCCGAGTACGACAAGTTGATGCAGGAGCTGCGCTCGCTGGAGGAGGCGCACCCGTCACTGGTCGTACCCGAGTCCCCCACCCAACGGGTCGGCGGGGCGCCGGTCGACGCATTCGCCCAGGTTCGGCATCGAACGCCGATGCTTTCCCTCGACAACGCCTTCGCGCGCGAGGAGGTCGTCGCTTTCGATCGCCGGGTTCGCGAGCGACTCGAAACCGAGAAGGAAGTCCGGTACTCATGCGAGCCGAAGCTCGATGGGCTCGCGGTCAGCATCACCTACCGCAAGGGCTCCCTCGAGGTCGGCGCGACCCGGGGCGACGGCGCAGTGGGCGAGGACGTGACGCACAACATCCGCACGATCCAGTCCGTGCCATTGCGGCTCAGCGGCAAGTCAGTCCCCGACCTGCTTGAGGTTCGAGGAGAAGTGTTCCTCTCGATCGCCGGGTTCAACGAGATGAACAAGCGCGCCGCGGAAAAAGGGGAAAAGGTCTTCGTCAACCCGCGCAATGCCGCAGCCGGAAGCCTCCGGCAGCTCGACCCGAAACTCGCGGCATCGCGTCCGCTCGAAGTGTTCTTCTATGGTGCCGGCGTGGTGGAAGGTGCACAGCTGCCAGGCAGGCACAGCGAAATTCTTGCAGCCCTGCGAAGGTGGGGGCTCCGCACGTCACCTGAGTCCCGAGTGGTGGAGGGAGTCGAAGGACTCCTGGCGTACTACGACGACATCGGCCGTCGACGGGCCGAACTGCGCTACCAAATCGACGGAGTCGTCTACAAGGTGGACTCGCTGGGGGAGCAGCGCGAGCTCGGATTCGTGGCGCGTGCGCCGCGCTGGGCGATTGCACACAAATTCCCCGCAGAAGAGGTCATGACGCGCGTTCGCGACATCGAATGGCAGGTGGGACGTACTGGCGCGCTCACTCCGGTGGCCCGGCTGGATCCGGTCTTCGTAGGCGGCGCAACTGTCTCGAACGCGACGCTGCACAACATAGATGAGCTGCAGCGCAAGGATGTCCGCGTCGGCGATACGATCGTGCTTCGGCGTGCCGGCGACGTCATACCGGAAGTCGTTCGCGTCATCGTGGAGAAGAGGCCGTCCAAGACTTCGCCGGCGCAGTTGCCCGCGCTTTGCCCCGTCTGCGGATCCGACGTCGAACGCGAGGAAGGCGAGGCGATCGCGCGATGTACGGGCGCGCTTGTGTGCGCGGCCCAGCTCAAGGAATCGCTGCGCCACTTTGCTTCGCGCCGTGCGATGGATATCGAGGGACTCGGAAGCAAACTCGTCGACCAGCTCGTCGAGCAGGGGATCGTCAAGGATGCCGCCGATCTATATCGCCTTGGAGCGGAGCAGCTTGCCGAGCTCGATCGCATGGGAGAGAAGTCGGCCACGAAGCTCGCAGGCGCACTTGAGAAAAGCAAGTCGACGACGCTTGGCCGGTTCCTCTTTGCGCTCGGCATACGGGATGTCGGTGAGTCCACGGCCGACGCGCTGGCAAGGCATTTTCGGACTCTGGACAAGTTGCGCGGAGCGGCCGTGGCGGAGATCGAGGATGTTCCTGACGTCGGTCCGATCACCGCGGCACACGTGCACGCCTTCCTGGACGAAGCGCGGAATGGCAAGGTCATCGACGAGCTCATCAAGCTCGGCGTACATTGGCCGGAAATCAAGGGTACGCGATCCGGCGGCAGAGAGCTCGAAGGCAAGACCTTCGTCCTCACCGGCAAGCTGACAGCAATGTCCCGGGATGAAGCGGGCGATCTCGTCCGCGAAATGGGCGGAACAGTTTCCGGCAGCGTCTCGAAGAAGACGGACTACGTCGTCGTCGGAGAGGATGCCGGCTCGAAACTGAAGAAAGCGACGGAGCTCGGGGTCAAGACACTGGACGAGGACGAGTTCCTGAAAATCGTCGGTCGCAAGCCCTGATCAGACCGGCCGAGGGCCTGCCGGCTCGTCGGCTTTCTCCGTTTCAGCGTCCACGAACATCTGCACTGTCACGCCGGCCCGAACCGTCTCGCCGGCATCCGACTTCTCATGCTCCGCGACCCAGCCCTCGACGTCCTCGAGGAAGGCCGCGCCGCGCTGCCGCAGCAGGCGACGAAACAGCGGTAGGGCCGCGCGGTCCAGTTTCAGCGAAACGACGGTGTCGTCGTACAAGCGCTGCTCGGCAGGAATTGCGAGGTTGTGTTCGAGCGTGTTGAAAACATCGTGCGCGACGATGCCGAGGTGCTGAATCGCTGCCGGCTCCGCGCCGCCGCTCGAATAACGCCGTGACAGCGCCTTGACGCTGCCGTCCTTCAGTACCCTGACCGCGCCGACCTCGAGCAGCTCGTCCAGGATGATTCGCGGATAGATGTCGCCGCTGAACGCCCGCACGAGTGACGAGAAGGAAGGTTCTGGTCCGTCGAATGCAAGGAGCATGGGGCGACCATCCGAGTCCGTGTACCGGGGATTCTCGAACCAACCAGTCAGGACTCGTGCCAGACGATTGCGTCGATAGTCCTTGTCGGCCGAGGAGTGCGGCCCGTCACTGGAAGGCGAGTTAACAATATCGCTGACGACGTGGCGGTGCAGGCCAGTAATTGCCGAAACGCGCGAGAAACTCACCGATTTTCCCTGCTCGCGTAGGATATCCCCGGCCGCGCGAACAAAGGCAATATTGGCCATACGCGAGAAATCATAAGTCGAGAGGCCGTGGCGCAGCATGATTCGCGCGAGGGGACGCAGGAGGCGGATACAGGCATCGAAGACCCAGCGCTGCGAGCGATTCACAGCTTCTGTATTTCGCAGCGCTGAATCTGATCTGGTGCCCACAAGCTATTTCCGAGTTGTATTAGACCCGCAAAACGGCGCCTGGTGAGGATTCCTACTTATGGTAGCGACAATCACGAGCATCCATGAAAGCGATCTGCATGGTCAGTCGCTACTAACGGAAGTAGTCAAACTTTTTACTGACTTGCTTATTGCCAGCGGTGCTTCTGTACAAATGATCCGTTCGGCAATGGCCAATTCTTTGGAAACAGTAGATGAAGAGGAAGTCGCTAGCAATGAAGTTCCAACGACGTATACCGAGCTTGGAGCGCTATTGCGTGACTGTATGGAAGTAATGTGCCGCTGGAGGCGAAGCATTGAGTTTGTCGATGACAATGGTGAGCCAAGACCGCTAAATTTGCAGGCTCCTACGGGATCGTTCGATTCCCTTTGCAAGAAAGCACATTGCCAACATTCGTCAGATGAAATACTTCAGGCACTGTTGGAATTTGGTGCCGTATCCAAGAGTTCAGATGGAATGATTCATTCGGAAACTCCAACCTTCCTGCTGGGGAGAGCTGACTCAGGTGGCCGACTCGCCACCGACGCATTGCTGAAGCACCTAGAAGGATTTCTCCGCTCTGTTCATCGAAACGTTAGTAGCGTTTCTGG